>DVFT01000099.1 GCA_018713105.1 Candidatus Limivivens merdigallinarum
ACCTCCGGCATAGCGGCGATTTTCCGCTCCACCGCAGCGGCGCAGTTGGCACAGTCCAGATTTTCTATGGTGTAAACTTTGCGCACTGCAGAAGCAGAGAGGGGACGGTGGGGAGAAGTCTCATGGGGGATGCTAGGCGCTTCGTGAGAGTGCCCACAGGAGCAGCCTTCGTGATGGTGCTCCTCATGAGAGTGCCCACACCCGCAGCCATCATGCTGGTGATGCCCCTCCCGTGAATATCCGCAGCCGTCTCGCTCCTGTTCCTCGTGTTCCAGGAGATTCGGCGCAGAACTATGCTGGTGCGTTTTGCGTTTCCGTTCTGTGATGACAATGTCGGGTTCGTGGGAATTTGCAATCCTCTGCATCTCGGAAAGATAGGAATCCGGATCCTCAGCAGCAACGAGGAGCTGCCTGGTGGCAAAGGTGATCGTGGCGGACTGGATGCCGGGAAGAGCGGCAATCTCGCGCTCTATTTTGGCGGCACAGTTGGCACATCCCAAATGTTCTAACAGATATATTTTTTGAGCCATGTTGTCTGGTCTCCTTTCCTGGAAATCACATGAATACTTATTCATATGTTAATATAAACAGATGGGATTGTCAACGGAAAAAGAAAAGAATTTAAGACTTGTGGGGGCAGTGATGCCCCCACAGGATTACCGTTCTCCACGGTAGCGATTGAAGCAGCAGAAAATTTCCTGGATTCTGGGAAGGGCGAAGCCGCAGCGTTCGCAGCCGTCAAAGAGAAATTCCATGCCTTTACTGTCCAGAAGGGACTGAAGATGGGCGACGGTTTCCCGGAGAGTCTTTCCGGCGGGATGTTCGATGGCGTATTTCAGGAGGGCAGCCAGGGCAGCGGTCTGTTCGGTGTCCACGATCTGCTCCACAAAACGCAGATCCACCGTCTCCTTGCCGATCTGAAATCCATCCCTTCCGCGCACTTTGGTCTTAATGCGGTCGTCCTCCCGGTGCCCCATCCGTTTGCTTGATGGTCGGGGCAGGGGAAGGGAACGCTGAAAATCGGGCAGGGTGAAGGCGGGGGCGTGGGTGGCGGTCAGAGGGTATTTGTCCAGCATCCCCTTTACGTTGTCTGTGATATCGATAGGACGGTAGCAGTCCATCTGGATGACGGTGTCTGCGATGTGAAAGAAAGCGCCGGAGCTTCCTGCCACCAGGATGGTGGAGATGTCCGCTTTCTCATACAGATCCCTTGCCCGTTCCAAAAACGGTGTGATAGGCTCCTTGTCCCGATGAATGACTTCCTGCATGAAGGTATCCCGCACCATGAAGTTGGTGGCGGAGGTGTCCTCGTCGATAAAGAACAGGCGGCTGCCGGACTCCATGCCCTCCACAATGCCGGCTGCCTGGGAAGTGCTGCCGCTGGCATCGGGAGTAGAGAAGGAATGGGTACCCTTTTTGTTGGGCAGGTCATTGATAAAGAGGGAGATATTCACGTTTCGGATGGAGCGTCCGTCCTCCGCCCGCAGCTTCAGCCCGCTTTCGTCAGAAATGACATATTCTCTGCCGTCCCCCTTGATGTGGGAATAAACGCCCCGTTCCAGCGCATTCAAAAGCGTGGACTTTCCATGATAGCCGCCGCCGACGATGAGCGTGATCCCTTTTGGGATTCCCATACCGGACAGCTTGCCCTTGTAGGGAAGATCCAGGGTGATCCGCAGGGATTCGGGGGACACGAAGGGAACGCAGTCTCTTAAGGGGCGGGAGGAAACGCCGCTTTCTCTGGGAAGGACGGAGCCGTCTGCCACAAAGGCAGCCAGGTTCAGGCGTTTGATCTCATTCCGGATAAACTGCTGGTCCTCCGCAAGCTCAAAGACCTCCCGGTAGACTGCTGCGTCCAGATTCTTATAATAGAAGGAACGGCGCACACAGACGGGGAGGAAGTCGAAGAGAATTTTCTCCAGTTCCGGTGCGTTGATGGTACGCCCGTTGGCGGGAAAGCCCACCTCAAACCGGGCGATGAGTTCCCTGGATGTCAGAGAAAGGGCGGTCCGTTTCAGGATTTCCTGGTCGGGGCGGCTCACCGAGATCAAGCCGCTTTTGCCGGATCCCTTTGCGCGGAAATTGTATTTCTGGATCTCCGATTCAAACTGGCGGAGCAGGGCGTCTTCCAGCGCCGTTTTGGTGTGGGCTGCCTGGTAGTATTCCTTTGGGATTCCCGTTTTCAGGAGAGGAATGTGGACGCTCACGTTGGAAGGGGAGGCGAAGGGGTCTCCCTGCACATGGTCGATGGATAACGTATATTCACGGAAATCATAGCTGCCCCGCAGAGATTTGTAGGCGGGATAGCTTTTCCGGTGGATGCTTGAGAGCATACTGCGAAGTTCGGTTGATGATTGCATAGGTGTTAAATTCCTCCTTGTCAAACATGTTTTCTACAGTGTATTCTAGCATTTTTGGACGGGAAAGAGAAGGGAAAATTGCCTGTCTTTACAAATGAGGAATCGGATGATAAAATGGGTGATAGCAGAAAAAAGAAGCAAAGGCAAGAAGCGGGGGAAGGCATACGCCTTCCTATTGTCATGCCTGTCAGGAGAAGGAGGAGCCCCATGAGGGAAAAATTGACCAAACACGACGTAGAGAGAATTGAAGAGGAGATTGAGTACCGGAAGCTGGTGGTCCGAAAGGAAGCCCTGGAAGCGGTGAAGGAAGCCAGAGCCCACGGGGACTTAAGCGAAAATTTTGAGTACCATGCCGCAAAGAAGGATAAGAACCGGAATGAAAGCAGGATCCGCTATCTGGAGCGGATGCTGAAGACGGCTGAGATCGTATCGGAGGAATCCAAGGAGGATGAGGTTGGGCTGAACAATACGGTGCAGGTCTATCTGGAGGACGACGATGAAGAGGAGACCTATAAGCTGGTGACCTCCATCCGGGGAAATTCCCTGGACGGCAAGATCAGCACCGAATCCCCGCTGGGAAAAGCGATCCTTGGTCACAAAGTGGGCGACCGGGTGGAGGTGAAGGTCAGCGACGACTACAGCTACTATGTGGTGATCCGAAAGATCGAAAATACGGTGGACGACGGGACGGACCGGATTCGGAGTTATTAATTTTCCCACCTTTTTGCTGTTAAAATAACGAAAGGCTCCCGCAGGAGCCTTCCGGACTGGAGGCTTCACAAGTTTCTCCAGTACGATCACTGAACTAAATCTTGTTTTCATTCATGATGTCCCATCCCTCCCTCATCCATCAAATCAAACATATCCCGATAACCGGATTCTTCCATCAGATCCCGAAGCCCTTCCAGGACTTCTTCCAGGGAGTAATTGTTTGCGGTCAGAAAATCGGGATCCTTTTCGCTCAGATACTGGTAAAAGAGGGCGGCTGCCATGACCTCCTCCTTGTCGGTATAGTCAATGCCGTCCAGCAGCAGATTTTCCGCTTCATTGATCAGCCCTAAATCTGCCATTTTCAGAAAATCATTGAAATCCTTTCCGGACACCTCGTATTTGTTCTCCCGTTCCAGCTCGACGGAAACGAATTTTTTGCCGAAGGCAATGGAAAAGAGAGCCCGGACCACTTCCTTTATGAGACGCATGAGATAGTCTTTTTCATCTAAAACTGCCATTGTATCCACCTTCCTGTCTCTTTGATTGGTCTATTCTCCTATTCTAACAAACTTTCATAGAAAATACGATACCTGGATTTCAAAAAGAATTTCTTGACAAACAATGAACCGCAGATTAACATAGAATTTAGATATTATAGATAAAAAAGAGAAGAAATTCAGAACAAAATTAGACAAAGGAGACGAAACTATGAGAACGATCAAAGCAGAAAAATTGACACATGAGGCATTTTCTCCATTTGGGACTTTTTATTCCATGACAGAGCCGGACGGGTATGCGCTCAAGGGGGAACTGCACCGTTTCTTCCCGGACAGAGTCAGCGAATCCTACCCGGTGCGTGTGGGATTTTCCCCGATCCTGGTGAAGAAGCCGGAACGTATGCAGATCACCCAGGTGGAGTATCACACCACAACTCCGGAAATGATCCTTCCGCTCAACGACGACTGCATCCTCCACGTAGCGCCGGCTTCCGCGGGAACCCCCCTTCCGGATATGACGAAGGTGTTCATTGTTCCAAAAGGAACTCTGGTGAAAATCCATACGGCGATCTGGCATCTGGCTCCGCTGCCTGTTTCCGCAGAGGAACTGCAGGCAATGATCATCCTGCCGGAGTGCACCTACGCAAACGACTGTACAGTGGTGGATTTAAAGGAAGAAGAGCAGTTTGAAATCGTATTGTAAAAGAAAAAGGCAAAACAGGAGCAGGACATACAGGAACGGAAAAGAAAGAGGAGAAAACGAAAAGTAAGGATAAAAGAAAGAATTAAGCGAAACAAGATCGTCTGGCAGATGAGAACCGCATCGTCATCTGCCAGACGTTTTTTATGAGGGGAATCAACTGCAAAATGGGCAGTCTGCCTTTGGGAATCTCAGAGAATTTCGCCGGATTGTCACAGGATGCCAGTAAGCCTGCCCTGCGGGGCATGGGGATTCTCCCCCTTAGGTGCGTTTCCGGATCGCCGTATCCTGAAAGCAAAAGTAGTCTGGGCGGTGGCGTGACTGGGTGTATTCAAACAGAATGCCATTGGAGTCAAAGGTCTGGCTGGTGATGACTGCCAGGAAGTCGTAGTCGTTCAGCTCCAGGTATTTCTCATCGATCTGGGTCGTCCGTTCGGCAGTCATTTTGCGCTTGCTGGTTACGATCTGGACGCCCAGGGTGTTCTCCAGGTATTCATAGATGGAGGATGCGGCAATCGCTGGGGTCAGATCCTTCACCACGCTCTGGAGAAACATGTTGATGTCAAAAATCAGCGGTTTCCCGTCTAAATACCGCACGCGCTGTACATAATAGAGAGGGCTGCCTACCGGAAAGCCGGTTTTTTCGAAGATCCGTTCATCGGAGGTGATCTCCGCAAACTGCACGACCTTGGTTCCGGCTATTTTGTGGTTCCTGGCTGCGGACTCCTTGAAGGATTCAATTCCGCCCACGGTGAACGCTGCCTTGGCGACGGGCTGGTAGATGATGCGCACGCCCTTGCCGTGAAGGGGCTGGACATACCCCTCGTCCGCCAGCATGGAGACAGCGCGCCGGATGGTATTGCGGGAGCAGCCGTAGATGTCTACCATGGTATTTTCGGATGGGAGGAGCCCCTGGTAGGGATAGTCCTGTGATTCAATTTTTTCTTTCAGATCCTTGTATATTTTTTCAAACTTGGCTTTTGGCATAGTGCAACTCCTACTTGTTTGAACATCTAAAGTTATTATAAACCAAATTTGGAAGAAGTCAACCCAAAAATACTTGACTTGTTTAAACAAGTATTCTATAAAGAGAATAAAGAACTTGTTCAAACAAGTAGAGGGAAAATAGGAGGTAGGGATATGGCTAAGTATACCCAGGAAGTCAAGGAACTGCTCACCCTCATCGGAGGGAAGGAAAATATTGCGGCAGTTTCCCATTGTATGACGAGGATGCGCTTCGTCCTCACAGATGAGAAGAAGGCGAAGACGAAGGAGATCGAGCAGATCAAATGCGTGAAAGGAACCTTCACCCAGGCAGGGCAGTATCAGGTCATCATCGGAAATGATGTGTCCACCTTTTACAACGAATTCACCGCTTATGCCGGTATCGAGGGTGTGAGCAAGGAAGCGGCGAAGCAGGCGGCGAAGACCAATCAGAACTGGATCCAGAAGCTGATGAGCAATTTGGGAGAGATCTTCGCTCCCATCATACCGGCTCTGATCTGCGGAGGTCTGGTGCTGGGCTTCCGCAATATCATCGACGCGATCCAGTTTTTTGACGGCGGTACGAAAACACTGGTGGAAATTTCCCAGTTTTGGGCAGGCATTGACAGTTTTCTGTGGCTGATCGGTGAGGCGGTCTTCTGGCTGCTGCCGGTAGGCATCGTCTGGTCCATCACCAAGAAGATGGGGACGACGCAGATCTTAGGTATCATCCTTGGATTGACGCTGGTATCCTCCCAGCTGTTAAACGGCTATGACGTGGCGACCACGGCGGCAGCAGATATCCCCAAATGGGATTTTGGCTTCGCACAGGTGAATATGATCGGATATCAGGGACAGGTCATCTCCGCGATGCTGGCAGGGTTTGTGCTGGTATATCTGGAGAAATTTTTCCGGAAAATCTGCCCGGCAGTGGTCAGCATGATCGTCGTACCATTCTGCTCCCTGGTTCCCGCAGTCTTTATCGCCCACATGGTGGTAGGTCCCATCGGCTGGACCATCGGAAATGCCATCGGAGATGTGGTGTATGCGGGATTGACATCCAACTTTAAATTTATCTTCGCAGGAATCTTCGGACTTCTGTACGCACCTGTGGTTATGACAGGGCTTCACCATATGACCAATGCCATCGACAGCCAGCTCATCGCCAGCATGCAGAATACCAGCACGCCGGGAACGATCCTCTGGCCGATGATCGCCCTCAGCAACATTGCCCAGGGCTCCAGTGTCCTGGCGATGAGTGTCCTGCAGAAGAAGAATGAGCGGGCACAGCAGATCAACATTCCGGCATGTATTTCCTGTTATTTGAGTGTCACAGAACCGGCGCTCTTCGGCGTCAACCTGAAATACGGCTTCCCGCTGGTATGCGGAATGATCGGTTCCGCGCTGGCAGCCATGATTTCCGTAGGCTTCGGCGTGCGGGCCATCAGCATCGGTGTGGGCGGTCTTCCGGGTATTCTCTCCATTTATCCGGAATACTATGTCATCTTCCTGATAGCTATGCTGGTAGCCATTGTCGTGCCCTTTGTGCTGACGATGATCGTGGGAAGGATCAAACTGTCCAAAGCCGACCTCTACGGGGACGATGCCAGGGAAGGTCAGGAAAGCCTGCCGGAAACCCGGGAAGAGATCAGCCAGCAGAAAGAAGAAAACGGATACACAGCCGCTGAATCCGGAAAGACCGGATACACAGCCGGGGAATCTATGAAAATCGGAGAAACAGCGGATGGAACAGCGCTGGAAGATTTCCATGAACTGTGTGCAGGGCTTACCGGAAAGGTGATTCCCCTGGATGACGTGCCGGATGATGTCTTTTCCCAGCATGTGATGGGAGACGGCGTTGCCATTGAGCCGGAGAATGATACGGTGGTGGCTCCGGCAGACGCTACAGTAGGCGTGGTGATGGCAGATACCGGCCATGCGGTAGGTCTTGTCTTTGCCAATGAGATGGAGCTTTTGATCCATGTGGGAGTGGATACGGTGGATATGAACGGCGATGGCTTCACGCTTCTGGTAGGTGAGGGAGACCAGGTGAAGAAGGGGCAGCCCTTGATCCGTTTTGACAAGGCAAAGATTCAGGCAGCGGGGCACCCGTCTGTGACCGTCTTTATCGTGACGGAGGAAGGCAATGCCAAGAATCTTGAATACCTGACCGGAATGACGGCAGAGGCAGGAAAGACGCCGGTGATTCGTTTTGAATAGGAGGAGACGCTGATGGCAGAGTTTAAAGACAAGGTGATTTATCAGATTTATCCCAAGTCCTTCCAGGATACCAATGGGGACGGCTTGGGAGACCTTCGGGGAGTCACAAAGAGGCTGGATTATCTTGCCAAGCTGGGAGTGGATTACCTCTGGCTGACCCCCTTCTTCGTGTCGCCCCAGAGGGACAACGGCTACGATGTGGCAGACTACTACCGTATCGATCCCAGGTTCGGGACCATGGAAGATCTGGAGAAATTGATTTCTGAGGCGGAGAAACGCGGCATCGGGCTGATGTTTGATATGGTGTTCAACCACACCTCCACCGAACATGAATGGTTCCAGAAGGCTCTCCAGGGAGAGAAGGAATACATGGATTATTATATTTTCAAGGATGGGGAGCCGGATAAGCTTCCAACCAACTGGGTTTCCAAATTCGGAGGACCGGCATGGAAATACGTCCCCTCCCTGAAAAAATGGTATCTCCATCTGTTCGATGAGACCCAGGCGGATTTAAACTGGGAAAACCCGAAGGTACGGGAGGAACTGAAGAAAGTGCTCCGTTTCTGGAAGGAAAAAGGGATCAAAGGGTTCCGTTTTGATGTGGTCAACCTGATCTCCAAGCCGGAACGCTTCGAGGATGACGATCAGGGAGACGGCAGGAGGTTCTACACCGACGGCCGTCATGTCCATGAATTTTTAAAGGAGCTGGTGCATGACGCCGGCATTGAAGAGATGGTGACGGTGGGCGAGATGTCCTCCACCACCCTGGAAAACTGCATCCGCTATTCTAACCCTGCGGAGAAGGAGCTGTCCATGTGCTTCAGCTTCCATCATCTGAAGGTGGATTATAAGAATGGAAACAAATGGGAGCTGATGAAGCCGGACTACCATGCGCTGAAAGAATTGTTTGAACACTGGCAGGTGGGAATGCAGGAGCATAACGGATGGAACGCCGTGTTCTGGTGCAACCACGACCAGCCCAGGATCGTATCAAGGCTGGGGGATGACGAAGGTTCCTACTGGAAAGAATCCGCCAAGATGCTGGCGACCAGCATCCATATGATGCGGGGAACCCCCTACATCTACCAGGGCGAAGAACTGGGCATGACCAACGCTCACTACACCTCCATCGACCAGTACCGTGACGTGGAAAGCCTGAACTATCACAAGATCCTCCTGGAAGAAGGAAAGACCGAGGAAGAAGCCATGAAAATCCTGGGCGAACGCTCCAGAGACAACGGGCGTACCCCCATGCAGTGGGACGACAGCCAATATGCTGGTTTCTCAAGCGTGCCCCCCTGGATCTCCATCCCCGACAATTACCCAACCATCAATGCAGCCAGGGAGATGGATGATCCGGATTCCATTTTCACTTACTACCAGGAGCTGATCCGCCTTCGTAAAGCCAAAAAAGCCATCTCCGAGGGCACCATCACGTTCCTGGAAACCAACCGGGATCAGGTAATGGCATACAAACGCCAATATCAGGATCAGGAAATCACTGTCTACATCAACTTCGGAAAAGAAGAAACCACACTGCCCGCAAAGACAGCCGGCACACAAAAATTGCTTGGCAATTATCAGGATACTAAGCCAGCAGGAGAACTACTGCACCTTAGACCCTACGAAGCTCTGGTACTGGAAACGATTAATCCAAGTACCAGACAAGGAACGGGCGCCACTTTCTTCTTGCAATTTCCACCGTCTACCGTCTATAATCAAAGAGATAGACCCAATCCTACAAAGACTAAACAACACGGAGGAAGAGCACAATGATGGAAAAACGAAGTATGGAAAAATTAGGAGCAGAAGTCTCCCTGCTGGGATTCGGCTGCATGAGATTCCCCATGGATGCCCAGGGAAATATCAAGGAAAAGGAAGCCGAGGCGATGCTGGATACGGCGATCAAAAGCGGTGTCAACTACATAGACACGGCATACCGCTACCACAACGGGGACAGCGAACCCTTTGTGGGCAGAGTGCTGAACAAATACCCCCGGGATTCCTACTATCTGGCGACGAAGCTTCCCATCTGGATGGTAAATTCACCGGAGGATGTGGACCGGATCTTTGAAGAGCAGCTGAAACGGCTTGACAAGGAGTACGTGGATTTCTATCTGGTTCATGCCCTGGACAAGGAACGCTTCGAGGCCATGAAGAAATTCGGCGTACTGGAACGGCTGGAACAGAAAAGGGCAGAAGGAAAGTTCCGTTATCTGGGATTTTCCTTCCACGATGAGGAGAAGGTATTTGAAGAGATCCTTTCCTATTATAACTGGGATTTCTGCCAGATTCAGTTCAACTACATGGATACCGATATCCAGGCAGGGCTCAAAGGCTATGAGTTTGCTAAAGAAAAAGGCGTGCCCATGGTGATCATGGAGCCCATCAAGGGAGGAATGCTCGCTTCCCTGCCTTCCGATGTGGAGGCTGCGTTCCGGAAGGAAAGACCAGGCAGCAGCATGGCTTCCTGGGCGCTGCGGTTTGTGGGAAGCTTTTCCAACGTAAAGGTGATCTTAAGCGGAATGAGTTCCATGGAACAGGTGAAAGATAATCTTGGAATCTTTTCTGATTTTCAGCCACTGAGAGAAGAGGAGAAGGAACTGGTGGATCAATGCGCGCGGAACCTGAAAGCAAAAGTGAAAAACGGCTGTACCGGCTGCTCCTACTGTATGCCATGCCCTTCAGGGGTGAATATCCCGCTGAATTTCAAGATCTGGAATGAGTATGCCATCTATCAGAACCAGGGACGTACCAAAGAGCGTCTGAATACGGAGCTTAAAAAGGAAGAGATGGCGGATGTCTGCGTACAATGCGGGAAGTGCGAGCAGGTCTGTCCTCAGAAGCTGCCCATCCGGGAACACTTAAAGCAGGCGGCAGAAGACTTTGGAAAATTGTTGGGAAAATGTGAAGGAGGAAAAGCGTGAGTTTGGCGATCGTGACACTGAAAAAGGGAGAAGGCCGTTTCCTGAAGGGCGGCGGGATGTGGATCTTTGACAACGAGATCGATCTGGTGACCGGCAGTTTTGAAGATGGAGATATCGTACTGGTTCACGACTTTGACGGCTATCCTCTGGGCAGAGGCTTTATCAACCGGAATTCCAAGATCCGGATCCGTATGATGACGAGAAACCAGGATCAGGAGATCGACGAGAAATTCCTGCGTATGCGGGTAAAAAACGCATGGGAATACCGGAAAAAGACCGTGGACACGGACAGCTGCCGCCTGATCTTCGGGGAAGCGGATTTCCTGCCGGGTTTTGTGGCGGACAAATTTTCGGACGTGCTGGTGATCCAGTCCCTGGCCTTGGGGATTGACCGCTTCAAGGAGACGCTGGTCCGCCTGATCAAGGAGGTTCTTCTTGAGGACGGGATCCGGATCCGGGGCGTCTTCGAGCGGAGTGACGCCAAGGAGCGGGAGAAAGAGGGCATGGAGCGGCTCAAAGGATTCCTGGGGGAACCCTTTGACACCTGCGTCCCCATCGTGGAAAACGGAGTGCACTACGAGGTGGATGTGCGCGACGGTCAGAAGACAGGATTTTTCCTGGATCAGAAATACAACCGCCTGGCGATCCAGCGTCTGGCAAAGGATGCCTCCGTGCTGGACTGCTTCACCCATACAGGATCCTTTGCCTTAAACGCGGCGAAAGGCGGGGCAAGGGAGGTCCTGGGCGTGGACGTCTCAGAGCTTGGCGTCAACCAGGCACGGCGGAACGCGGAACTTAACGGTATGGGAGACCGGGTGCAGTTCCTCTGCGAGGATGTCTTTGAGCTGCTCCCCCGCCTGGAAAAAGAAGGAAGGGAATTCGACCTGGTCATCCTGGATCCCCCGGCATTTACCAAGTCCCGGAATTCGGTGAAGAACGCTGTGAAGGGATACCGGGAGATCAATTTAAGGGGAATGAAGCTGGTGCGTGACGGCGGATACCTTGCTACCTGCTCCTGTTCCCATTTTATGAGCTATGAGCTCTTTACCCAGACATTGGGACAGGCTGCCAGGAATGTACACCGGAGGCTCAGACAGGTGGAATACCGTACCCAGGCGCCGGATCATCCGATCCTCTGGGCAGCCGATGAGTCCTATTATTTGAAGTTCTATATCTTCCAGGTGGTCAAAGAGAAATGACGGGACGAGAGAAGGCGTATCAGTCCTGCCATCTCTGTCCCAGAAGCTGCGGCGTGGATCGGGCGCGGGGAGAGAGAGGACGCTGCGGGGAGGGCAGTACCCCCAGAGCTGCTTTGGCCACCCTCCACATGTGGGAGGAGCCTTGCATTTCCGGGGAAAAAGGTTCCGGCGCGGTCTTCTTTTCCGGCTGCCCGGTGGGCTGCATCTTCTGCCAGAATCGGGAGATCGCGGCAGGAAGGAGCGGAAGGGAAGTGGACAGGCAGCGTTTAAGTGAAATTTTCCTGGAACTTCAGGGAAAAGGCGCTGCGAATTTGAACCTGGTGACCGCCGTCCATTTTGTCCCCACCATCCTGGACGCCCTGGATGACGCCAAAAGGCAGGGCTTTTCCCTGCCGGTGGTCTACAACTCCAGCGGCTATGAGACGGTGGATACCCTGAAAAGCCTGGAGGGATATGTGGACATCTATCTGCCGGATTTCAAGTATATGGATCCAGCATTGGCAGAACGCTATTCCCACGCTCCCGATTACCCGGAGACAGCCCAAAAGGCAGTGGAAGAAATGGTCCGCCAGCAGCCAAGGGCTGACTTCGACGGGGAAGGTTATCTCAGGGCAGGCGTGATCGTGCGCCATCTCATCCTGCCCGGGCACACCAGGGATTCCATGGCAGTACTGGATTATCTGAAAGGAACCTTCGGGGATCAGATCTATGTAAGCATCATGAATCAGTATACCCCGCTTCGCCATGTGGCGCCTTATCCCGAGATCAACCGGAAGGTGACCAGGCGGGAATACGAAAAGGTACTGGATTATGCCATCGGGATCGGCATGGAGCAGGCGTTTATCCAGGAAGGGCAGACGGCGGAGGAAAGCTTTATCCCAATGTTTGATTGCGAAGGAATCAGCCGGGAATAGCCAACTTGTTCAACCAAAAGGACGTGTACTTTTGCCAAAAGATGTGATATTCTATAGACAACATATACAGGCGGAGACGCCTGGATTTGAAATAATCGAGAAATGGAGTAGGTACCATGAAGAGAGAAACAGGAAAAAGTGTCTACAAAGGCATTGCGATCGGTAAGATTTCCCTTCATAAAAGCGGAGAACAGACCGTGAAGCGGGTACACATCACGGATGTGGAGGGAGAGAAGGAACGCTTTTATGCAGCCAAGGCAAAAGCCTGTGAACAGCTCCAGGCTCTTTATGACAAAGCGCTCGCGGAAGTCGGGGAGGCAAACGCGGCAATCTTTGAAGTACACCAGATGATGCTGGATGATTTGGATTATCTGGAGTCCATTACCCATATGATCGAAAATCAGGAAATCAACGCGGAATATGCGGTTGCAACTACCGGAGAGAATTTTTCCCAGATGTTTGCAGCCATGGATGACGACTATATGAAGGAGAGGGCAGCGGACGTCAAGGATGTTTCCGAGCGGGTGATCAAAGTCTTAAGCGGAAGGGGGGACGGGATGTTGACTTCCGAAGAGCCGGTGATCATCGTGGCTGACGACCTGGCGCCCAGCGAGACCATCCAGCTGGATAAATCCAAAGTGCTGGCATTCGTTACGAAATTTGGATCCACCAATTCCCATACGGCGATCCTTGCCAGGATGATGAATATTCCAGCTCTCATAGGCGTAAACTATGAGGATGACTGGGACGGAAGGATGGCGGTCGTGGATGGCTTTGAGGGAAGCATCTATGTGGACCCCACCGAGGAGGTGCTCAAGGAAAAGGAGGAGATCCGCCGGGAGGAGATCCGAAAGAGAGAGCTTCTCCAGACGCTCAAGGGTCAGAAGAACATTACGCTGGACGGAAAAGAGATCAATATCTATGCCAATATCGGAAACCTCTCCGACGTGGGCGCAGTGCTTCAGAATGATGCCGGAGGGATCGGGCTGTTCCGAAGTGAGTTTCTGTATCTGGAGAAAAATGATTATCCTACGGAGGATGAGCAGTTCCAGGTATATAAGACCGTGGCGGAAAATATGGCAGGGAAAAAGGTAATCATTCGTACTCTGGATATCGGGGCGGACAAGCAGGTGGATTATTTCAATATGGAGCATGAGGAGAATCCTGCCATGGGCTACCGTGCCATCCGCATCTGTCTGGACCGGAAGGAAATCTTCAAGACACAGCTTCGGGCGCTGTACCGTGCCAGCATGTTCGGCAATATTTCTATCATGTTTCCAATGATCATTTCCGTGGAGGAGGTCTTAGAGATCAAGAAGATTCTCACCCAGGTCAAGGCGGAGCTGACCGCCAGCGAGATCCCCTTTAAGGATGTGGAAATCGGAATCATGATCGAGACGCCGGCAGCTGTGATGATCAGCGATCTTTTGGCAAAGGAAGTAGATTTCTTCAGCGTAGGGACCAACGACTTGACTCAGTACACCCTGGCGATCGACCGCCAGAATCCGAAGCTGGATCATTTGTACCAGCCGGACCATCCGGCGATCATGAGGATGCTGAAAATGATCGTGGACAATGGGCATGCCGGCGGATGCTGGGTAGGCATCTGCGGAGAGCTGGCGGCAAATCTGTCGCTTACGGAGGAATTCCTGAAGATGGGATATGACGAGCTGAGTGTATCCCCGACTTTTGTACTTCCCCTTCGCCAGAAGGTAAGGGAAAGCCGTATCACACCGGAGGAATGAGAAATGTTTTCATTATTTAAGAAAAAAAACATGGAGGGAGTCTCGGAGTTAAGGGCGTACCTTTCTGGAAGGGCAGTCCCCATCGAGGAAGTGCCGGATCAGGTCTTTTCCGCTAAGATCATGGGGGACGGAATCGCCATCTGGCCTTCCTCCAGTACGGTCGTGGCGCCGGCCGATGGGGAGATCACGGCAGTGATGGAGGATTCCAAGCATGCCTTGGGAATGAAGCTGAAAAACCAGATGGAGCTGTTCCTCCATGTAGGTCTGGATACCATGGATATGCGGGGAGACGGCTTCGAGGTACATGTGAAACTGGGAGAAAAGGTGAAGGCGGGCGCTCCTCTGTTTTCCTTTGACAAGGAGAAAATCGAGGCGGCAGGGCATCCTGCCATTACGATCCTGGCAGTCACGGATGAGGGCTCGGCAAAGGATATCCGGTATCATACCGGAATACAGGTAGTGGCAGGCGAGACGGTGATCGCCACCATCGAATAAAGAGTAAAACAAGAAAGCCAACAAGAAAAGGAGAATAAAAAATGCAGAATTTCAAGTATGTGATCAAGGATGAACTGGGAATCCACGCAAGGCCAGCCGGAATGCTGGTGAAAGCGGCGAAGGCGCTGGACAGCAAGGTGACGTTGAACGCCAACGGAAAGAGCGCAGATGCTACCAGACTGATGGCGATCATGTCTATGGGAGTGAAGAAGGACTGTGAAGTGGAGGTGTCCGTAGAAGGCGGAGACGAAGCGGCATCCCTGGAAGCCATGAAGAAGTTCTTTGAGGAGAACCTGTAAAATGGAAGAAAGAGCTTTTCCTGCATGGGAGAGGCTTTTTTTGCGGAATTTTTGTATAGATTGCAGGTTGACATTTCAGGCAATCAATGATAAGTTATTTGCATGTTATGATTATTTAGGAGGATGTATATTTATGAAGAAAAAAATCGTTGCAGTGATGATGGCAGCTATGATGGCAGCACTGCCGGTGAGCGCAATGGCTTCTGAGTCAGAGACTTCCGCGGAAACCGAGGCAGCAAGTGAAGCAGCAGAGACCGAGGCGGCAAGTGAAGAAGAGACCGAGGCGGCAGAGAAGGTTGACTTGACTGGCATGAAGATCGGCGTCCAGCTGGGAACCACCGGGGATCTGTCAGTCACTGAAGAGTATGGAGACGATGCCGTAGAGCGTTACAACAAGGGATTTGAGGCTGTGCAGGCTCTGCTTCAGGGCAAGATCGACGCAGTGGTGATCGATGAGCTTCCGGCAGAGGAGTTCGTGGCATCTACGGAAGGGTTAAAAATCCTGGACGGTGCATACAGCCAGGAGGATTATGCAATTTGCTTTGCCAAGGACAACCAGGAACTGACCGACAAGGTGAATGAGGCAATCGCAGAGATCCGTGAGGAAGGAACCTTTGAGCAGATCGCAAATTCCTATGTGGGAGACAATGCCGGAGAGAATTACTATGAGTCACCGGAAGATATCGACAGGTCAAACGGAGAGCTGGTTATGGCAACCAACGCTGAATTTCCGCCTTATGAATATTACGAGGGTGATGAAATCGTAGGGCTGGATGTGGATTTTGCACAGGCGATCGCAGACAAGCTGGGAATGGAGCTGACCATCGAGGATATGGCGTTCGATTCTATCATCGCTGCAGTAACCAGTGGAAAAGCCGACATGGGTGTTGCTGGAATGACCGTTACAGAAGATCGTGCCACCCAGGTGAATTTCTCCGATACCTATTACACCTCCAAGCAGGTGATCATCATGAAGGATGACGCTGCGGAATAAAGACAGAAAAGCTTCGGACGAACCAGACAGGGAGCCGCACGGATGCGGCCCCCTGTTTTGTGCGGGAGCCGGTGAAACAAGCATGGCAAACAGACATGTGAGATACGGAAAGAAAAAAGAATGGAGAAGCGATGGAGTCGTTAAAAGAACAGTTTTATATCAATTTTATTGAAGAGAACCGATGGCATTATCTCGTGGACGGTTTGAAGGTGACCCTCCAGGTGACCTTTCTTGCGGTGATCATCGGTATTGTGCTGGGGCTTCTGGTGGCGATCATACGTTCCACCTATATGAAGACCGGAAAATTAAAGGTGTTGAATTTCCTCTGCAATATTTATCTTACGGTGATCAGAGGAACACCGGTATTGGTACAGCTTTTGATTATCTATTTTGTCATCTTTGGTTCGGTCAACATCGATAAGGTGATCGTCGCTGTCCTGGCGTTTGGATTGAATTCCGGCGCTTATGTAGCTGAAATCTTCCGCTCAGGAATTATGTCCATAGACAACGGACAGTTTGAAGCAGGGAGAAGCCTGGGATTTAGTTATGTACAGACCATGTACCATATCATTATGCCCCAGGCGTTTAAAAACGTATTGCCGGCGCTTTGCAATGAGTTTATTGTGCTTTTGAAAGAAACATCCGTGGTAGGCTATATCGCTCTGCAGGATCTGACCAAAGCCGGAGATATTATAAGGAGCCGTACTTACAGTGCATTTATGCCTTTGATTGCGGTGGCGATTATTTATCTGGTGATGGTGATCGTATTTAACAAGCTGGTAGGAATTCTGGAAAGGAGGCTTCGCAGCAGTGACCACTAACGGAGAAGTCCTGATCAGGACAGAAAATTTAAAAAAAGTATTTGACGGAAGCCTTCATGCCTTAAATGGTGTGAGCCAAGAGATCCGAAAAGGGGAGGTCGTGGTGATTGTGGGGCCTTCCGGTTCGGGCAAATCTACTTTCCTGCGTTCCCTGAACCTCTTGGAGATGCCCACCAGCGGGCACATTTATTTTGAAGGTGTAGATATCACCGATAAGAAGGTGGATATCAACAAGCACCGCCAAAGAATGGGAATGGTGTTCCAGCATTTCAACCTGTTTCCGCATATGACGATCCTGAAAAATATGACCATTGCACCTATGAAGCTTTTGAAAAAATCGAAGGAAGAGGCAGAAAGGCAGGCGATGGAGCTTCTTGAGAGGGTAGGGCTAAAGGAACGGGCGAACGCCTATCCAAGCCAGTTATCCGGCGGCCAAAAGCAGCGGATTGCCATCGTGCGTGCGCTGTGTATGGATCCTGAGGTGATGCTTTTTGATGAGCCGACTTCCGCCCTGGATCCGGAGATGGTCGGCGAGGTTCTGAATGTTATGAAAGAGTTGGCCAAAGAGGATATGACGATGGTGGTGGTTACCCATGAGATGGGCTTTGCCCGTGAGGTGGCAGACCGCGTGATCTTCATGGCGGAAGGACAGGTAGTAGAGGAGAATACTCCCAAAGAGTTTTTTGAGCACCCGAAGTCCGAGCGGCTTCAGGCATTCCTCGGAAAAGTGATATAAAGACGCAAGGGTTCCCGGGCTATGTCCCGGGAACTTCGTTTTTCCTGCCGTTTTTTGCGAAAAAATTAGCTTGCATAAATCTTGACCTATATTATAATAAGTAAGTAATCTAAAACACATAAAGATAAGGTGAGTACATTGAATTATACAGAAGCAGTGGAATACATTTACCGTGTTCCCAAATTCACGACCAAAAACAAGCTGGAGCATACGATGGAATTTATGAGGCGGTTAGGGCATCCGGAACGGAACCGAAAGATCATCCATGTGGCAGGCACCAATGGAAAGGGATCCGTCTGCGCCTTCTTGTCCTCCATGCTGGTTCAAGGCGGAAAGCGAACCGGTCTTTTCACCTCCCCTCACTTGGTGAAGATCAACGAAAGATTCCAGATTAATAACGTTCCAGTGGGAGATGAGGAATTCCTGGAAGCATATCAGAAGGTGGATACTGTCATCCGGGAAATGGTAACAGACGGGCTTCCGCATCCCACCTACTTTGAACTGCTCTTTGCCACGGCTATGGTGCTGTTTGAGCGGGAAAACGTGGAATATGTGGTGCTGGAGACCGGGCTTGGAGGAAGATTGGACGCCACCAATACGGTGGAAAAGCCCCTTGCTACGGTCATCACGTCCATCAGCCTGGATCACACGGAAATCCTTGGGGATACCATCGGAAAGATCGCCTTTGAGAAGGCGGGGATCATCAAGCCGGGGGTGCCTGTGATCTACGATGGGAGCGTGAAAGAAGCAGAGGAAGTGATCCTAAAACGTGCCGGGGAGCTTGGAAGCCCTGCCTATGCCTTGTATCCGTCCATGTATAAAGTTTTGGAAAAGACGGATAAAAGCATTGATTTTTCCCTGAATTGCAAGTATTATGAGAATGTCAGGGTGGAAGTGCCATACCTGGCAGACTACCAGATGATGAACAGCTCGCTGGCATTGCTGACGCTGGCTGTGGTGGACGAGAAGGGGGAGATTCCTCTCAAGACCCGCCTTGCGGGCATTCGGGACACCCGCTGGGAAGGACGTATGGAGACGGTCCTTCCAGGAGTTGTGCTGGACGGAGCACACAATGCAGCCGGCATCCGGGAGTTTATCCGTACGGTGCAGCAGATCGAAGGAAGCCGCCGGGTGGTGATGCTTTTTTCCGCTGTGGTGGAGAAAAACTATGAGAAGATGATCGCGACGATCTGCAGGGACACCAACCTTGCTGAGGTGGTGGTCACCCAGATCGAAGGCGACCGCATCGTACCGGCAGAGACGCTGAAGGAAGTGTTTGAACGGTATACCGCTGTTCCGGTGACGGCTGTGCCCGATATCCGGGAGGCATTTCGCCTGGCGAGGGAGAAGAAGGGCGACGGAATCCTCTTCTGTGCAGGTTCCCTGTATTTGGTTGGGGAATTGAAGGGGATCCTGAAGGAGGAGCAGAGAAGCCAGACGGAGGGATCCTGAGGAGGAACCGACCAGATCTGGATGTCTGAAAGAGCGATAAACGTGTGGAGTATAGAGAGTTAGGAGGTACATCATGATTAACTATGAGGAGGAACTGAAGAAATTTCATCCCAGCCTGGATGTGAACGAGGCGGAGGATGCGATTTACAACAGGGATTTTACCGATGTGACCGATATCTTAAAGGAATTGATCAACGACGAAAAGAAGAAAAGAAAGCAGTAAGGGGTACCTATGAATTGTATATATTGTGGAACTCCGCTGTCGGGCATCGATTACTGCACCGGCTGCGGGGCGGACGTCACATTACAGAAACGTATTATCCGCATTTCCAACCTGCTGTACAATGAGGGGCTGGAAAAAGCGCAGGTGCGGGATCTCTCGGGCGCCATCGCCTGCCTGAACCGAAGCCTGAAGATGAATAAAGAAAACATTGCAGCCAGGAATCTGCTGGGTCTGGTGTATTTTGAGACCGGCGAGGTGGTGTCTGCCTTGAGCGAATGGGTGATCAGCAAGAACTTTAACGTGCCGGACAATGCCGCTGATCTGTACATAGCGAAGCTGCAGGCGAACAAGAATAAGCTGGATGCCATCAACCAGACCATCCGCAAATACAACCAGGCGCTCATCTACTGCAGGCAGGACAACGAGGACATGGCAGTGATCCAGCTCAAAAAGGTTCTGTCGCAGAATCCTAAATTCATCAAGGCATACCACCTGCTGTCCCTGCTGTACCTGAAGCGTCAGGAATATGAGAAAGCCAGAAAGCTCCTGAAAAAAGCAGCCTATATCGATACCACCAATACCACGACGCTTCGCTACCTCCAGGAGGTGGAACTGGCGACAGGAATCAGCACCAGCCTGGATGTAAAGCGGAAGAAGAAATACGCCAAGGAAGAGAAGGTCAATAAACTCACCGGAACCACTACCTATATGAGCGGCAATGAGATGATCATTCAGCCTGCAACGTTCCGGGACAGTTCCGCGCTGGCAACCTTTCTCAATATCTGCCTGGGACTAATCTTGGGCGGCGCCATTGTCTATTTCCTGGTGGTGCCTGCTACCAGGCAGAGCATTCACGCGGACGCAAACCGCCAGGTGACCGATGCCAATACCACCATGGCGCAGGAGGTGGCACGGGTGCAGGATCTGGAGGAGGAGATCGAGAACTACCAGAGCCAGATCGAGGAAGCCAACAAGACCATGGAGGATGCCAACACTAAGGCGGAGTCCTATGATGATCTTCTGGAGGCTGCCAATATTTATATCACAGCCGGACAGGGGCAGGAAGCCGCCCAGGCTCTGGCACAGGTGGACGCTGATTCCATGACCGGAAAAGGGGAGGAGCTGTACACGACATTGAATACGCTCCTTCAGGATTATGTGTTCAATGAGGCATATGCAGCGGGAAATACTGCCTATGTGGCAGGGGACTATGAGACTGCCATCACTTACTATGAATCCGCCCTGGAAGCGAATCCCAGCAGCACGGATGCCCTTTATTATCTGGGATATGCCTACTATAACACTGGCGATTATACCAATTCCGACCGCTGCTTTAAGGAACTGATCCAGAGAGATCCCACCAGGGCAGCCGAGGTACAGGGATACATCCAGAACCAGTCTACAGAAAGTGAGACGGGCGAGACGGACGAGAACGGAAATCCGGTGCAGGAGACGAACGCAGACGGGACACCGGTGCAGGAGACGAATGCGGATGGAACACCCGTACAGGAGACGAACGCAGACGGAACGTCCACAGGGGAGACGGACAGCACACAGGGAGAAAGCACATCTACGGAGAGCGCCGGCACATCATCGGGAGCCGGTGACAACGGTATCGAGGTGATACAGTAACCGGTACAACAACCAAAGAGAAACCTCAGAGAAGAGGACGTATGGAGCAAAGATCAGCCCATACGTCCTTTTACTTATGTATTGTGGGGCAGGAATCAAAAAAAGGGGGATTAGATTGATGGAGGACAGTTTTCACATCTCAGGAACAAATCTGACCATCCACCTTCCGGTGGAACTGGATCATCACAACGCGGAGAAGATTAAGCAGAGGGTGGACCGGATGCTTGCCACCAGGAATATCCGAAGTATCGTCTTTGACTTTGAGAAGACGGTGTTCATGGACAGCTCGGGGATCGGGATGATCATGGGGAGATACAAGAACATACGCTTTATGGGGGGAACCGCCATTGCAGTGAAGGTCAGCGACCGGATCAGAAGGATCCTGACCTTGTCGGGAGTCTACAAGTACATGGATATTTATGAAGGCATGCCCAGGCAGTCAGAACTTTTTTAAGGGGGAAAAGAACCATGCAGTATGAAAACGAAATGAAACTGGAATTTGTGAGCCGCTCTGCCAATGAGAGCTTTGCCAGGGTGGCGGTGGCAGCCTTCTTAAGCCAGCTCAATCCCACTCTGGAGGAGGTGGCGGATGTCAAGACGGCGCTTTCGGAGGCGGTGACCAACTGCATTGTCCATGGATACGGGGACCGGAAGGACGGGAAAGATCTCATTGTAGTGGAATGCAAGGTCAGCGGAAGGGAACTGTACGTCTCGGTCATTGATCAGGGATGCGGCATTGAGAATGTAGAGCAGGCGATGGAGCCGCTCTTTACCACCAAGCCGGACTCAGAGCGGTGCGGTATGGGATTTGCCTTCATGGAAGCCTTTATGGACGAGATTTCCGTGACCTCCAAGGTGGGAGAGGGAACCAGAGTGGATATGAAAAAGATCATAGGACGGGGAAACAAGTTTGACCAGTGAAAGGATGCGCCCATGGATAGAACCCTTGAACTCATTGAACGATCACACCAAGGGGATAAAACGGCACGGGAGACACTGGTAGAAGAAAATTTAGGGCTGGTCTATTCTATCGCCCGGAGATTTTTGGGCAGAGGGGTGGAGATGGAAGATCTGATCCAGATCGGGAGCATCGGGCTTCTGAAAGCCATCGACAAATTCGACTTGAGTTTTGACGTGCGGTTTTCCACCTATGCGGTCCCCATGATTTCCGGGGAGATCAAGCGTTTCTTAAGGGATGACGGCATCATCAAGGTCAGCCGCAGCCTAAAGCAGACCGCCATGAAAGCATGCATGGCGCGGGAAATGCTGGAAAAAAGGGAGGGCAGGGAGCCGAGCATCGGTGAGATCGCCCGTGAGATCGGGATGGAGAGCGAGGAGATCGTCCTTGCCATGGAGTCTGCCGCAGAGGTGGAATCCATCTACAAAACCATCTACCAGGGAGACGGAAGCGCTATCGCCCTCATGGACAAGCTGGAGGAAAAGGAAAACGCCAACGACAAGCTGCTGGACCACATGGTCCTCTATGAAGTCCTGGATTCCCTGGAGGAGAAGGAGCAAAAATTGATCCGCCTTCGCTACTTTGACGAAAAAACCCAGAGCCAGGCGGCAAAGGAGCTGTCCATGACCCAGGTTCAGGTCTCCAGATTGGAGAAGAAGATCCTGCAGAAAATGCGGGGAAGGTTTTTTTGACCTTCCCCGCATATTTTTTGCAGGAACAGGGACACTACTCATAGAAAGCTTGAGAAAAGGAAGTGATGGAATGTATCGGAATAAGAAGCTTTTTGTGATGCTGCTGATCGTGCTCGCCCTTCTGGCTGGCGTGCTGGTCTATGCTGCAGTCACAGGAGGGGATCAGGAAGATATGAGAGGGACCCTGGTGAAGATCCACTGTCCCGTGAGGATGAGGAGCAGGGCATGAATAAGGAAGATCAGACCGTACACATCAAGATTGACAAAAATGTACAGATCCATGATACCAACGTGCACGTAAGAGACATTGCCCAGGTGGAATGCGGGGACAAAGCCATGGAGGCAAAGGTCAAGTCCCTGCGTCTGGACAGTGTTCAGGTGGAAAAGCCCGGCAGATATGTTTGTTCTGTGATGGGGATCTTCGCGGATATCCACCGAAGCTTCCCGGAGGTTGCCGTCGAGAATGTGGGAGAGGACGATTTCATCATCACCTATGAGAAACCGCTTCAGCCTCCGGTCTGGATCAGTTATCTGAAGACGGCGGCAGTTGCCCTGATCGCCTTTTTCGGGGCGGCGTTCGCCATAATGACGTTCAACAATGATGTGGATATCCCCAAGCTGTTCGGTCAGCTGTACCTTCAGTTCACCGGCCGGGAGTCAGACGGATTCACCATCCTGGAACTGACCTACTCCGTGGGGCTAGGACTTGGGATTTTGATCTTCTTCAATCATTTTGCCGGCAAAAAGCTGACAAAGGATCCCACGCCCATGGAGGTGGAGATGCGCCTCTATGAGGATGAGGTGGATACCACGCTGATCGAGGCGAGCAGACGAAAGCCGGATAAGGAGAAACGGGGAGGCTCAAAATGAAAGAACAGATCCTTTTGGCAGTGATTGGGCTGTCAGCGGGCTTCGTCATCTCAGGAGGCGTCATCGCGCTGCTGGTGGGTCTCGGGGCGATCACGCGGTTTGTGGGGCTTTCCAGGACGGCGGGGAAGGTCTGGCTCTATGAGGATGCCATTCTCCTGGGAAGCCTGTTCGGAAACTGGCTCACCGTTTATGGGATGCCCTGCCCGCTGGGAAACGTGGGGCTTGTGATTTTTGGAATCTGTTCCGGAATCTATGTGGGCGGGTGGATCCTGACGCTGGCGGAGATTGCCAATATTTTTCCCATTGTCGCCAGAAGGGTCGGCATCACGAAGGGATTAAGCCTGGTGGTTATTGCCGTAGCTTTGGGCAAGACGGCAGGCAGCCTGATACATTTTTTCTTGAGATGGTAAAGGAGAGAAACAAGATGGCACAGGACAAGAAAGAAGAGAAATATAAAGCGTATAACGAGTATGTGGAGCAGGTGACGCCGAAGCACAGCCTGCCGATGAACATGGTCAAAGCCTTCCTGGTAGGAGGAGCAATCTGCACGGCGGGGCAGGTGATCCGGAATATTGCCTTGGGGATGGGCATGGGAGAGGAGACGGCGGGCAGCTGGTGCTCTCTGATCCTGGTATTTTTAAGTGTCCTTTTGACCGGGCTGAACATCTACCCGAAGCTTGCCAAATTCGGCGGCGCGGGAACCCTGGTGCCCATCACTGGATTCGCCAATTCTGTGGCGGCGCCTGCCATTGAATTCCAGAAGGAGGGACAGGTATTCGGCATCGGATGCAAGATCTTTACCATCGCCGGACCGGTCATTCTCTTTGGAATCTTCACAAGCTGGGTGCTGGGGCTGATCTATTGGGCATTGGGGATGATGGGGATCCTATGAGAAAGCCATTCATACAGGAGGGAAATTTATGGACAAGCATTGTAGAATAGGGAAAAGCAGCCTGAGGTTTCCGGACGGTCCCCGCATTATCGCCCATTCCAGCCTTGCAGGGAAAAAAGAAGGAGAAGGACCTTTGGGGCCGCTGTTTGACCGCATCTATGAGGATGCCACACTGGGGGAGGACAGCTGGGAAAAGGCGGAGAGCACCCTGCAGCAGGAGGCAGCCAAGCTGGCTCTCAAAAAGGCGGGGCTCTCCTCGGAACAGATCCGTTACCTGTTCGGAGGCGACCTGCTGGGGCAGATCATTGCCACTTCTTTTGGGGTGGAGGAGCTGAATATCCCGGTCTTTGGGCTGTACGGGGCATGTTCCGTCTGCGGTGAGGCGCTGTCACTGGCAGCTATGACCGTGGCGGCAGGATATGCGGAACGGGCGATGGCAGTCACCAGCAGCCACTTTGCCAGCGCGGAAAAGCAGTTTCGCTTTCCTCTGGGCTATGGGAACCAGAGACCTCTCTCCGCCACCTGGACGGTGACCGGCGCAGGGGCGTTCATTGTGGCGCCCAAAGGGGGCGCGGTGAAGATCAGTGGGATCACCACCGGAAAGGTGGTGGACTTTGGAGTGAAAGATTCCATGAATATGGGCGCCTGTATGGCTCCGGCTGCCTGTGATACGATCTGTCAGCATCTGAAGGATTTTGGGCGGCAGCCCAAAGACTATGACCGGATCTTCACAGGGGATCTGGGGCTGGTGGGACAGAAGATCCTGATCAAGCTGCTGCGGGATGAGGGGATCGATCTGGCAAGCGTGCACGATGACTGCGGCATCGAGATGTTTGATTCCGATACCCAGGATACCCACGCAGGGGGAAGCGGGGCGGGATGCTCCGCCGCGGTGCTCTCCGCCCTGATCCTTCCGAAGCTTCAGCGGGGAGACTGGAAGCGGGTACTGTTCGTGCCCACCGGGGCGCTGCTTTCCACCGTCAGCTTTAACGAAGGGCAGAGCGTGCCGGGGATTGCCCACGGTCTCGTGCTGGAACATTGTGAGGAGGAAACATGATGGAATATTTCAATGCGTTTTGGATCGGCGGTCTGATCTGCGCGCTGGTGCAGATCCTTCTGGACCGCACCAAGCTTTTGCCGGGGAGAATCATGGTAGGGCTGGTGTGTACAGGCGCGGTGCTTGGCGCCTTGGGAATCTATGAGCCCTTCCTTGAGCTTGCCGGGGCAGGGGGCAGCGTGCCTCTGCTTGGATTCGGCAGCACGCTCTTTCAGGGAGTGAAAGAGGCGGTGGATGAACACGGCTTTCTGGGCATTTTCATGGGAGGCTTTACGGCGAGCGCAGTGGGGATTTCGGCGGCGCTGATCTTCTCCTATCTGGCAAGCCTGATTTTTCAGCCAAAAATGAAGGAATGAGCATTCGCTCATTCCTCCGCTGCAAACTGACTGTTATAGAGATGGAAGTAAAATCCTTTCTTCGCCAACAGCTCCTCGTGGGTGCCCTGTTCGACGATCTGTCCCTGGTTCATGACCAGGATCCGGTCAGCATTCTGGATGGTGGAAAGCCTGTGCGCCACGATGAAGCTGGTGCGTCCCTCCATCAGGGTCTCGAACGCCCGCTGAATACGGATTTCCGTCCGGGTATCGATGGAGGAGGTCGCTTCATCCAGGATCAGCATGGGAGGCAGGCAGAGCATGATGCGGGCGATGCACAGAAGCTGCTTCTGTCCCTGGGACAGATTGCCGCCGCCCTCTGCGATCACCGTGTCATACCCCTCGGGCATCCGCTGGATAAAGCTGTGGGCGTGCGCCTTTTTGGCGGCGGCGATGATCTCTTCCTCGGATGCGTCCGGGCGCCCGTAGGCAATGTTGTCGCGGATCGAGGCGGCTTTCAGCCAGGTTTCCTGGAGAACCATGCCGTAGCTGATCCTAAGGGAACGGCGGGTGATCCCTCGGATATCACAGCCGTCTACCTGGATGGAACCTTTCTGGACGTCATAGAAGCGCATCAGAAGGTTGATCAGGGTGGTTTTTCCGCAGCCGGTAGGTCCCACGATAGCGATTCTCTGACCGGGCGCTACGGAAAGATTCAGATCCTTAATCAGCGTAACGTCTGGAGCGTAGGAGAAATCCACATGGGACAGGCAGATTTCTCCACGGGGGTGTTCCAGAACGACGGCATCCTTGGGCTCTGCCGGGGCAGAAGGCTCGTCCAGCAGCTCAAAGACTCTGGCTGCGGAGGCGAGGGAATTCTGGAATTCCGTCAGCACGCTGGTGATGTCGTTGAACGGTTTGGTGTACTGGTTGGTATAGCTCAAGAAGCTG
Source organism: Candidatus Limivivens merdigallinarum (assembly GCA_018713105.1). GTDB lineage: Bacteria > Bacillota > Clostridia > Lachnospirales > Lachnospiraceae > Limivivens > Limivivens merdigallinarum. Next base: position 26,644 of record DVFT01000099.1, read on the forward strand.
GAGAGCTGTCCCACAGTGATGCTCCCTGCAATTGCCAGGAGCCCTCCGGAAATGGCGACACCGGCATAGATGGCAGAATACATAAACCGGGTGGCGGGGTTGGTGATGGAGGAGAAGAAGGTAGCCTTCAGGGAATACTCGGACAGGCGGTCATTGATCTCGTCAAATCTGCGGTCCGCGTCTTGCTGGTAATTGAACGCCTGCACCACCTTGATGCCGCCCAGCATTTCATTGGTAAATCCGGTCAGCTCTCCCCGGGTCTCCGATTGTTTCTTGAACATGGAGAAGGATTTCTTCGCGATGAAATTCGCCACCACAAAGGAGAGGGGGCTTAACAGGACGACGATCAGGGTGATCCAGGGGTTGATGGCAAGCATGAAAAGGATTGTCCCCAGGATGGTGGCGACTCCGGTGAAAAGCTGGGTAAACCCAAGGAGAAGACCGTCGGAAAACTGATCGATGTCTGTGACGATACGGCTGATCAGATCTCCGGAGGGGTGCCGGTCCACATAGGACAGGGGAAGATCCTGGAGGTGCTCGAATGCCTGTACCCTAAGATCACGGACAATGCGGTAGGTGATCTGATTGTTAATGTGGTTCATGATCCACTGAGCCAGTGAGGTGATCAGGACGGAGACCACAATACTTGCGATCACTGCCAGAAGACCGTCAAAATTTACGTTCCCCTCCCCCACGATCTGGTCTACGCCGCGTCCCGTCAGGATGGGGACGTAGAGGGTCAGACCGACGGTCAGGATGGACAGAAGGAGAGAGAGGATCACAAGCCCGCTGTAGGGGCGGATGTAGCGAAGGATCCGTTTCAGGGTTTGCTTTTGCTTCTTTTGTCTGTCGGATGATGGATGTTTCATTTTGCATACGCCTCCTTTCCTTCTGACTGGGATGCACAGATCTCCTGATAGAGCGGGCTGCTTAGGAGCAGCTCCTGGTGGGTGCCGTAGCCGGCAGGGCAGCCGTCGTCCAGCACCAGGATGTGGTCTGCATTGCGGATGGCAGATACACGCTGGGAGATGAGAAAGACCGTCTGCGTGTGGGTGTTCTCACGGATCGCCTTGCGAAGCCTGGCGTCGGTGGCAAAATCAAGGGCTGACGCGCTGTCGTCCAGGATCAGGATATCCGGCTGTCCCACCAGCGCCCTGGCGATGGTGAGGCGCTGCTTCTGCCCGCCGGACAGGTTGGTGCCGCCCTGCTGGATGGAAAGATCCAGCCCATCTCCTTTTTGATCCACGAAATCCCTCGCCTGGGCAGTGTCTAGGGCTTGATAGATCTCCACGTCCGTGGCATCCCGCTTGCCGAAGCGTATGTTGTCCCTTAAGGAACCGGAAAAAAGCGTCGCTTTCTGGGGAACCATCCCCACATGCTCCCGGATGGAGGCGGGGGAGAGCGATTTCACATCCTGCCCGAACAGCCGGATGGTGCCGGAGGTACAGTCGTAAAACCTGGGGATCAGGTTGGCAAGGGTCGTCTTGCCGGATCCGGTACCGCCGATGATGCCCAGCGTCTCTCCGGGCATCACCGAAAAGCTGATGCCCTGGAGGGCCTCCTTTCGGGATCCTGCGTAGGCAAAGCCGACGTTTTCAAAGGAGACGGCAGGAATGTCCTTTGGCAGGGAATCGGCAGAGGAAAGTTCGCTGCCTTCCTCGGTGATGGAAGGACTCAGGTCAAAAATTGCATTGACCCTGGAGAGGCTTGCCAGAGCTTTGGACAATAAGATGACCAGATTGGCAAGCTTTACAAGCTCGGTCAGTATCTGGGACATGTAATTAACAAGGGCGATGACCTGCCCCTGGGTTAAGTCTCCCTCATTGACCTGATGGCCGCCGAAAGAGAGGACTGCCACAATCCCCAGATTGATGATCACATAGGTCAGAGGATTCAAGAGGGCAGAGATTTTTCCCACAAAGATCTGTTTCTGATAGAGTGCGCCCGTCTCATCCCGGAAGCGGGCTTTCTCTTCCTCCTGTCTGGCAAAGGCGCGGACCACCCGGATCCCTAAGAGATTTTCCCGGGTGGAGAGAAGTACCCGGTCCAGCTGCTTCTGTACCTTGGTATAGAGAGGCATGCTGGAAAGCAGGATGGCGAAGACCACCGCCATCAGCACCGGGATGGTCACGGCGAAGGGGACTGCCGCCCTTAAGTTCACCGTGAATGCCATGATCATGGCGCCGAATACCACGAAGGGGGAACGAAGGAACAGACGGAGAAACATATTTAACCCGTTCTGGACCTGATTGACGTCGTTGGTCATGCGGTTGATCAGTGTGGAAGTCCCGACGGTGTCGATCTCCCGGTAGGAGAAGGTGTTGATATGGGCGAACAGGTCGCTTCGCATGGCGCGCCCCGCGCTGACCGCGGATTTGGCGGCAAAATACTGGGCGGTCAGGGAAAAGCCAAAGCCCACGATGCCAAGCCCGATCAGCAGGAAGCACATCTTCAGGAGGTAGGTGCGGTCAGACTGGGCGATTCCCACGTCGATCATCTGTGCCACCACCAGAGGGACGAACAGTTCAAAGGTTGCCTCCAGCATTTTGAACAAAGGCGCCATAATGGTGATAAAGGGGTGAGGCTTTAGGTAATGGAGCAAACGTTTCATTTTTTCTCATCCTTTCTGGCAGGAGTTCTTTTTTCTGGCTTCGTTTTTTGATTCCTGTTATAATTATAAGAACATAGAAACGAATCTAAACAGAAAGTGGGGAACTCCATGAATTTTAATCAGTTGAAATATTTTCAGTCGGTCTGCAAATACAACAATCTCACGAGAGCCGCCGAGGAGCTTCATATTTCCCAGCCGGGGCTGTCCCATGTGATCCATGAGCTGGAGCAGGAATTCGGCTTTGCACTTTTCTTACGCCGGAACAAAGGGCTCATCCTGACCAATAAGGGAAAACAGTTTCTTGAGGAAACCAATCTTCTTCTGCAGCAGGTGGATTCCTTTGTGGACCGTATGAAGCTTTTGGGGCAGGCGGATCAGAGCGTCCAGTTCGGCATCCCGCCCGCCAGCGCGACCTTGTTCTTTTCTCCCATCATGCAGGAGTTTCACCGCAGATATCCGGAAATCAAAGTCAATGTGGTGGAAAACGGAAGCATCATGAACCACCGGAATGTCCTGGAGGGGAAGCTGGATCTGGCGCTGATGTCCTCCGATTCCCCGGTGTCCTCCGTCTTTGGGGCGCTCAAGATCGCAGTCACGAAGATCTGCCTCTATCTCTTCCGGGAACATCCTCTGGCACAGAGAACGAGCATCTCCCTGAAGGAAATGGAAGGTCTTCCTCTGGTGCTGCTTTCCGAGGATTCTTTTTTGACGACCAATACCCTAAAGACCTGCGCCATCTATAAGATCGAGCCCAATATTATCCTGACCACCAACCAGATCGTGATCATCAAGCAGCTGATCGAGGGGAATACAGCGGGAACCCTTCTCTTTCACGGAACCTTGCCGGACAGCGAACGCTATCGGGCAATCCCAGTCCGGGAATTCCAGGATGCCTACATCTACCTGGTCTGGAATCAGAGCAATCCCATCAGTGCGGCAGCTAAGTCGCTGATCGAGGCAGCCAGGGCGGTCTATCCGAATCCCAGAATCGATTCCTATTGTAGTAGGAATCATCTGGAAAATCAAATACTTGAAACTTAGGCTGCAATCAATTTTTTTTATGGCAGTCATCAAATTGTCATTTTTCTCTGTTAGAATAACTTCAAAAAAGGAAAAAAAGAGGATGGAAATCTATTATGTAGAGGACGACAAAAGCATAGCGGAGCCGGTGAGGGGCTATCTGGAGGAGAGAGGCTTTCAGGTGACCATTTTGGGCACCTTTTTGGAAGCAAGGCAGCGTTTGGAAAAGCGTGTGCCGGCGATGGTGCTTTTGGACTGGAACATGCCGGACGGACAGGGAGACAGGATGTGCCAATGGATCCGCAGCAAGTTTCCGGAGCTGCCGGTTATTTTTTTGACGGTTCGGGGCGATTCCAGGGATGTGATTACAGGATTTTATAGCGGAGCGGATGATTACGTGACAAAGCCCTTTGAATTGGAGGTGCTGTATTCCAGGATCCGGGCGCTGCTTCGACGAACCAAAGGATTCAAAGAAAGGTACTTGTCCTGCGGTGGGATCCTGCTGGACCGGGAGCGGCGGACGGTTCACTGCGATTCCAGGGAGGTGGCTTTGAGTGCGTCGGAATATCAGCTCCTTGCCTGTCTGATGGAGAACATGGGGAGGACCGTGACCAGGGAGAAGATTTTGGAGCAGGTGTGGGATGTCAACGGCAATTATGTCAATGACAATACCCTGACCGTCACCATGAAGCGGCTTCGTGACAAGCTGCATCAGCCCTCCTGCCTGAAGACGGTTCGAAGCGTGGGATACCGGATGGAGGAGGAAACGTGATCATGGGAAAAAACAAAAAGATCCTGTTGGGATTTGTGGTATCGGTAAGCCTCATGGCGTCCATGGCTGCTGCGGCAATGTTATCCTACTGTGACCGTGAACGGCAGTTCGCGCTTTTAAATACCGTCTGCGAACGCATCCTGGAACAGGAGCCGGGAGCGGAGGAGGCGGTTTTTGCTGCGCTTAAAGGGGCTTCCGGGGAAGTTGGAGAGACGTCGGGAATTCTTCTGGAGACTTGGGGATACAAAAGCCCGGACTTTATGGGAAATTCCGGGAGAATGCAGGTTATGGCTGCTGCTGCGGGCGTTGTATTGGGGGCGCTGCTGTTTTTTGCCACGCTGTTTTGCCAGCGCAGAAAGGAAGCGTTGAGGCTTCGGTCTCTGGCAGATCATCTGGAACAGGTCAACCTTGGAACAGGGGGATTGTTTGCTGCCTCCGGGGAGGATGATTTTTCGAAGCTGGAGGATGAGATCTACAAGACGGTAACGTCTCTCAACCAGGCAAGGGATGCGGCGGTACAGGCGAGAAACGGATTCGCGGAGAATCTCTCCAATATTGCCCATCAGATCAAGACCCCGATTACAGCGATTTCCCTGTCCGTACAGAGGATGGGGGAAGGGAACAAAAGCCATAAGGATCAGATCCGGCGGCAGCTTGCAAGGCTTACACGCCTGGAGGAGGCGCTGCTGGTACTGTCACGCCTGGACGCGGGAGCCCTATCGTTCCAGAGAAAGGAGACGGATGTCTTCACGCTGCTGGTGCTGGCTGCGGACAATCTGGAGGAGTTCTTCCGCCAGAAGGGCGTCGCCGTGGAAGTGCCGGAAAACGGAGAAATGGCACTCAATGTGGATCCGGAGTGGACCATGGAGGCGCTGATGAATCTGATGAAAAACTGTCTGGAGCACAGTGAAAGACAGGGATCCGTCCGCTGTTCCTATACACAGAACCTATTGTATACGCAGATCCTCATCTGGGATGAAGGGAGGGGATTTTCCAAAGAGGATCTTCCCCATCTTTTTGAACGGTTTTATCGGGGAAAGGATGCGAAAGAAGGGGGCATCGGGATCGGGCTTTCGCTTTCCAGGGAGATCATCGAGCGGCAGAACGGTACGATCCGAGCCGGAAACAGAGCGGAGGGGGGAGCTTGCTTTGAAATCCGCTTCTACCGTCACTGAGCTGTCATTTTCATCTGCTATCATGGAATCAGGAAATACAAACGAAGATTTGGATAGCAGGAAAGGAGAACAACATGGAGCTTTTAAGATGTGAAGGTGTGAGGAAGGTATACGGCTCCGGGAACAGCCAGACGGCAGCACTGAATGGAATCGACCTCACGGTGGAAAAAGGGGAATTCACAGCCATAGTGGGCGCGTCCGGTTCGGGAAAGTCCACACTGCTGCATATCCTTGGCGGTGTGGACAAGCCTACGGAGGGGAAGGTCTGGGTGGATGGGACGGAACTTCGAAAATTGAACAGGACGGAGGCTGCAATTTTTCGGAGAAGGAAGGTGGGTTTGGTCTATCAATTCTATAATCTGATCCCAACCCTTACCGTGAAAAAAAATATCCTCATTCCCCTGGCGCTTGACCGAAAGAAACCAAATCAGGAGTATTTTGACACAATCGTCGCCGCACTGGGGCTTTCCGATAAGCTGGAGGCTCTGCCCAGCCAGCTTTCCGGAGGAGAGCAGCAGCGGGCTGCCATTGCCCGTTCGCTGGTCTACCGTCCGGCGCTTCTTTTGGCAGATGAACCCACCGGAAACCTGGACCAGAAGAATTCCAAGGAAGTTGTGGATATGCTGAAGCTGTCCAACCGGAATCTGGGACAGACGATCCTTTTGATCACCCATGATGAACGGGTAGCGCTGGAGGCTGACCGCATCATCACTCTGGAGGACGGCAGGATCCTCTCTGATGATCGGAGGAGGTAGCCTATGTGGAAAGACTATTCGTTCAGCTATATCAAAAACAACCGTTCCTCCAGCGTATCCGTCCTGATCGCCGCTTTTCTCGCAGCGCTTTTTTTGTCGCTGCTTTGCGGAAGCTTTTACAATCTTTGGAAGTATGAGGTTGAAAGGATTGAGATCGAGGAGGGAAACTGGCAGAGCCGGATTGAGGGAACCTTTGACCGAGACGACGTGGAAGCGCTTAAGGGCTTTGCCACGTTAAAGGATGTGACAGTGGAGGACGGCAGTATCTGGCTTCGTTTTGAACGTATGTGGGATGTCTTGGGGGACACGCCGAAGATCGCCAGGCTTTTGGGAGTCTCAGAGGAGAAGATTTCCTATCACTATGGGCTTTTGGCGATGTATCTGATCCGGGATGGCAGGGATACGGCGCAGAGGATGGTGTTTCCGGTAGTTCTTCTGGTCACGGTCCTGGCGGCGGTCTCGCTGATCGTGATGCTCCATTATCCCTTTGCGGTGTCCATGAATGCGAGGGTTCATCAGTTTGGCATCTTTTCCAGCATCGGAGCTACGCCGAAGCAGATCCGGGCTTGTCTGATGCAGGAGGCAGCCATATTGTGCACGCCGCCCATTCTGGCAGGAACCCTGCTGGGGATCCTGGGGAGCAGAGGGCTGGTGTGTTTGAGCAATCAGTTGGGAAGCGGCGTGCCGGGCAGGCATGAAGCAGTGTTTGGCTACCATCCCCTGATATTGGCGCTGACCCTGCTGGCGATCGTCCTCACGGTCGGGATTTCCGCATGGATGCCAGCCAGAACCGTAAGCAGGCTTACGCCCTTGGAGGCGATCCGGGATATGGGCGAGCTGAAGCTGAAGCGGCGGAAACATTCTCCCATCCTTCGGAAGCTGTTCGGTGTGGAGGGAGAGCTTGCGGGAAATGCATGGAAAGCACAGAAAAAGGCGCTGAGGCTGGCGTCGTTTTCCCTGACCATTTCCCTGATGGCGTTTATCCTGATGCTCTGCTTTTTTACCATGTCAGAGATCAGCACCAGGGAAACGTATTTTGAACGGTATCAGGATATCTGGGATCTCTACGTCACGGTCAAGGATACTGAGGTGGATTCCGTGGAGCAGCTATCAGAAATCCGAAGCCTTTCTGGTGTGGAGCGTGTCATTGGGTATCAGAAAGCGGCGGCGAAGAGCATGATCGGAGAGGAAGACCTAAGCGAAGAATTGAAAGCATTGGGCGGGCTTGAAGGCGCAGAGGAGAGCAGTGTCCAAAGGACGGAGGACGGCTATCTGATCAACGCTCCCATCCTGATCCTGGATGATGCGAGTTTTTTGGCCTACTGTGAGGAACAAGGAATCCCGGAAACGCTTGACGGAGCGGTGATCTTCAATCGGATCCGGGACGTGACCAATCCGGATTTCCGTCATCCCAGATATCTGCCTTACACAAAAGGAGAAAACGAGACCGCTCTGCTGAAATCGGCGGATGGAGAGAAGACGGTCCAACTCTCGGTCCTTGCCTATGCAGAAACCCTTCCGGCTCTTAGGGAAGAGTATGGGAACATCGACTATTATGAGATGGTGCATATTGTCCCGGCATCGTTGTGGCGGGAGATCAAGGGAGAGATCGGCGGTGCGGAGAAAGACAGCTATCTCTGCGTTCTGGGAGAAGGAACGGCGACGCTGGAGGGGCTTCAAGAACTTGGGACGGAGGTCGGGAACATTCTGGAAACGAGGTACACGGTGGAAAGTGAGAACCGCATCCAGGAACAGCTGGACAATGACCGTCAGATCCAGGGGATGAAACTTATTTTTGGCGGCATCTGCGTATTGTTGGCAGTCATCGGCATCGGCAATGTGTTTTCCAACACGCTGGGATTTGTACGTCAACGGAAAAGGGAGATTGCCAGGTATCTGTCGGTGGGAATGACGCCTGGGGAAATCCGGAAGATGTTTGCCATTGAAGCTCTGATCATTGCGGGGCGCCCGATCTTGCTGTCCGCGGTTTTGACTGCTCTGGCAGTATGGGGGATGCTTCGGATGAGTTATCTGGAGGCAGCGGTATTTTTTGCAGAAGCACCGGTTCTTCCGGCTGCGTTGTTCGTTTTGGCAATCCTGGCGTTTGTAGCGCTTGCCTATGGTCTTGGGTGGCGCAGTGTGCAGCGGTTCAATCTGGCTGAGGTTTTGCGGGATGATACGGTGATGTGAAGGTTTGTCCCAATATTGCCAGAAGGCAGTCCGGTGGAACTTATTCAAGTTTTTTGAAGTCTGAGAGTTCTGCCGGGCTGTTTTTCTTTTTTGCTGTTTTGGGTTGGATGACATGGTAGGCAGATGGTTTTGTTGGATAGGAGTAATTTGTATGGGTACAATGCAGAAAAGGAGAATATAGACGGAAACAAATAGTTGGATACGATTCGAAAAAGCCCAGCAAACCAAAAAGAATGATTAAAACCAGACAAGCAGTTCCCTTTAAGTAAGAGTCCCTGCTCAAGGAAACAGTCCGACATAAAATCAAGACTATGAAAAGCCTGGATTTTACGGGAACGTTTGCTTCTTAAGAGTAGGGAGCCGAAAACCGGCAAGGACCGCTTCGCAGATGCATACAGAGAAATCAGACTATTCGTTCTGAGAAAAAGGGACGAGATTGGAATTTTGTGCCTTGTACTCCGATCCCCAATCCCACATAGCATCCAGAATGGGTTTCAGGCTGCGTCCTAATTCTGTCAAGCTGTATTCTACACGGGGAGGAACCTCTGCATAGACCTTTCGGCTGACCAATCCTTTTTCCTCCATATCGCGAAGCTGGGCGGTCAGCACCTTCTGGGAGACATTCCCGATGGATTTCTTCAATTCACCGAAGCGTTTGGTACCGGGCATCAGGTCACGAAGGATGAGAACCTTCCATTTATCACCGATCAGCATGAGTGTGGTTTCCACCGGGCAGGCGGGCAGTTCTTTCGCTGTCTGCATGGCGCGTGCGCCTCCTTTCAATAGTTTCCTTTTGGTAACTACAGTACAAAAATGTGCCTGCTTTACGAATGATGCTTACGGGACTATTATAAGGTTACAGGAGTAAGATTGCAAGCCCCAAACATCGCGGTGTTTGCCGGACGGATGCATCCGTATGTCTGCTTGGCTCGCTGCCCGCAGGAATAAAGAATAGAGAATAGGAGAAACGGAGGACTCAAAGATGCTTGGATGGAGGATTCCTAAATTGGCGAATGAGCCAGGACAGATTGAAAAACTGAAAGAGGCGCTTGAAACTTCAGATGCCGTCCTTGTAGGAGCGGGAGCAGGGCTGTCTGCCTCCGCTGGCTTTTCCTACGCAGGAGAGCGTTTTGAACGGTATTTCGGGGACTTTGCCGCAAGGTACCATTTTACAGATATGTATTCCGGCGGCTTTTATCCTTACGATACTTTGGAAGAGCACTGGGCATATTGGAGCAGATATATTTACATCAACCGTTATCTGGACGCACCCAAACCGGTGTACGAACAACTGTATGGGCTGGTCAAAGAAAAGGATTATTTCGTGCTGTCCACGAATGTGGATCACTGCTTTCAGAAAGCAGGATTTGAGAAGCACCGTCTGTTTTATACCCAGGGGGACTACGGGCTGTTCCAGTGCAGCGAACCCTGCCATCAGGCAACCTATGACAATGCCGATGTGATCCGAAGGATGGTTAAGGCTCAGGGGTATGAAATCTTAGAGAACGGAGAACTGGGGCTGCCCAAAGGAAGAGAGACGCTTAGGAGGATCCCTTCCGAACTGGTTCCCCATTGCCCGAAGTGCGGGAAGCCCATGAGCATGAACCTCAGGGCAGACAGTACCTTTGTGGAGGACGAGGGATGGCACAGGGCTTCCGAGCGGTACAGTGACTTTCTGCGCAGGCACAGAAACGTCAAGGTTTTATTTCTCGAATTGGGAGTCGGTTTCAACACCCCCGGTATCATCAAATATCCTTTCTGGCAGATGACATATCAGAATCCGGAGGCAACGTATGCGTGTATCAATTACGGGGATGCGGCGGCACCGAAAGAGATTGCAGGAAGGTCAATCTGTATTAATGGGGATATTGGGGAGGTATTAAAAAAATTAAAATGAAAATCAGCAGATTCATTGGCTATTCGTTGCCGGGATACATTTTATGTCGGTTGCTAAGGTATCAATCGTGTCACAATCGGCTCAGGTGTTTATGCAGGCAGTATGGGGAAATAAAATAATAGCATGCTTTGTCTTGCTATGATGTATGAAGAAGTCTTTTTTGGGAACTCTTTACGAAAAGGGGCAAGTTCATTGCTTTTTTG
>DVFT01000100.1 GCA_018713105.1 Candidatus Limivivens merdigallinarum
TATCTTTAGCTGTAAAAACAGGATATTACTATAGAGTTGTTGGCGTGCATTCGGCAACTAAAAACGGAGTAACAGAATCTACATCAACAGCTACTAGTGGACTATACATAGGATGAAATAGATACTAATTAAAATTATTGTTTGTGACCGTATTTCCAAATTATTACCAAACAAAAAAGAAAAATAAACCTCATTTTACATTACCTCTCACAAACAACCCAATTTCGTAACTCGTCAACCCACACACCAATTCAACACCCCCACTGCGGGTGCTGAGCAATCCATCTGGCAGTGGGGCAGGCAACAAAATTATGATAACAGAATCAAAAGGGAAATCAATTAGGGAAACAAAAAAGGAATTCGAAAAGGGAGAAAGAGCAATGAGGGCAAATTATTTTCGTTATCTTTATGAGAATACAAGCAAAGGAACCGTATATACCATGAGTATTGCAGGAGAGCAGGGAGACTTCTGCGGATACTATGTATGCGGGTATGGCGAACCGGTCTTCGGGGAGAAGATGGATGAGCGGTTTGCAGTGTGCAGTCAGGAGGTTTCGCTCCTGGTGCTGGAAAATCTTTGTGACGGGGATCGGGACAAGATAGCGGAATTTGCAGAGAGAAATCAAGTGGATAAAGTGGTCATGCCTTACGGCGAGACGCCTATCGAGTTTGGGGAAAACGTAAAACAGGTGATCGTACTGGAAGAAGGACAGAGCTTGTCCTATCTGGAAAATGGCAGGAGAGTCTGGCTGAAGTGTTTTGCCAATGGAAAGCAGGGAACCATTGTCATGTATTGTGATGCCAGGATCCAGGAAGCGAAGGACTGCCAGATGACCGTTTGGGCGTTTCAGGAGGAGACGAAGGTGTCGGTCTGTGTTGATAAGGATGACCACTCCTGCGCTATGAGAAATTGTCTTTACAATGACTTTGATGTATGTAAAGGACACAACGGGAAGGGTTATGAAGAGTATGTGACCGGAACACTGCTTCTCGGAAATGTCAATCTGAAGGAATGCAGGGAACAGCTTCTTCAGGATTTGGGAGAATTCCTTGAGGAAATTCGCTTTGTGGTACTGCCTGGAGGAGGCAAGAAAGAGTTGTACCATCCATGGGTTGCGGATCTCCTGGAACAGGAACATCGCGGACTGAATCACTATTATATAGTGCCCCGGGAAGCAGAGGAGAATGACGGAACGATCAGCAGCCTGATGAAAAAGGGGATCCGCCACAGAGTGGTGGTGACAGGCGAGGAATGCGGTCTGTGTACGACAGGATTTTTCGTAGAAAAATCGGAGGAATAATATCTGCCCAAAAGGGAATAAATGAGATATAATGAAGGTAACAAGAACGGGAAAGGGGCGCTGAGTATGAAACTTACTTTTTTAGGTGCAACCCATGAAGTGACCGGCAGCTGTTTTTATCTGGAAGCCGGGAAACACAAAGTCCTGATTGACTGCGGCATGGAACAGGGACCGGATGAGTTCGAAAATCAGGAGATTCCTGTAGCGGCAAGTGAGATCGAGATGGTTTTTCTGACCCATGCGCATATCGACCATTCAGGCAAGTTACCGCTGTTATATCAGAGAGGATTCCGGGGACAGATTTTTACCACCAATGCCACCAGAGATTTGTGCGAGATCATGCTTCGAGACAGCGCGCATATCCAGATGTTCGAGGCAGAGTGGAGAAACCGGAAGGGACGCCGTGCCGGTAAAGAGGAAGTGGTTCCTCTATATGATATGGACGATGCCAATGGCGCTATTGGATGCCTTATTGGCATCCCCTATGGAAAAGAAGTGCATGTGGCGGACAATATTCGAATCCGGTTTGTGGATGCAGGGCATCTTTTGGGATCTTCTTCCATAGAGGTCTGGGTGACAGAAGAGGGAGAAGAGCGCAAAATCGTATTTTCCGGGGATATCGGGAACAAAAATCAGCCCTTGATCAAGGATCCAACCTATCTGGAGGCTGCCGATTATGTAGTGATGGAGTCCACCTATGGGGACAGGAGCCATGGCAAAATTCCAAACTATGTACAGGAGCTTTCAGAGATCATCCAGGAGACCTTCGACCGGGGAGGAAATGTCGTGATTCCTTCGTTTGCGGTAGGCAGGACCCAGGAAATGCTGTATTTTATCCGGAAAATTAAGGAAGACCATCTGATTAAAGGGCATGACGGTTTTCAGGTGTTTGTGGATAGCCCTCTGGCATTAGAGGCCACGGAGATTTTCCAGAAGCATATGTGGGATGATTTCGACGAGGAAGCTTTTGCGCTGGTGGAAAAAGGCATCAATCCCATTGGATTTGAAGGGCTGAAGACAGCAGTCACCAGCGATGATTCCAGAAATATCAACTTTGATACCAAACCCAAGGTCATTATCTCTGCCAGCGGTATGTGTGAAGCGGGGCGTATCAAGCACCATCTGAAACATAACCTCTGGAGAGAGGAGTGCACGATTCTGTTTGTGGGATATCAGGCAGTGGGGACGCTGGGGCGTTCGATTCTGGAAGGAACCCCCAAGGTGAAGCTGTTTGGCGAAGAGATTGAGGTCAAGGCACGTATCCGTACACTGCAGGGAATCAGCGGCCATGCGGACAATGAAGGGCTGATGCAGTGGATACAGGCATTTCAGGAACCGCCGAAGAAAGTATTTGTGGTCCATGGTGAGGATCAGGTGACCGAGTCATTTGCCGGAAGGTTAAGGAATGAATTAAAACTGGATGCCGAAGCACCCTACAGCGGTGCGTCCTTCGATCTCTTGAAAAACGAGTGGGCGAAAGTCGGCGTGCCGGTTCGGATTCAGAAGGATGAGGCGAAGGAGGCAAAACGCCTGGAGAAAGCGAATACGCCGTACGCAAGGCTTTGGGCAGCAGGTCAGAGACTTCTCACAGTGATCCGCCATAACGAAGGCGGAGCAAACAAAGATCTGGCGAAATTTATGGGACAGATCAATTCTCTGTGTGATAAATGGGATCGTTGATAAGGAAAGAAAGGCTGGAATGGTAAGGTTGAAAGACTGAACGGTTCCAGCTTTTCCTTTTTATATAAGAATCCCATAAAGATGAATCCCTACTCGCTTTACAAACCCAAGTTCAAACAGCTAAAATCCATTCAACAACACGACAAAGGAACACACAAAGATGACATACAGGAATGAATTGGCAGCCGTGGTGGAGGAGTGCCTGCGCCGGGGCTGCCGGGAGAGAAAGCAGACTCCAGAGTGCTATGAACGTTTCCGGGAACGTCACGGGATCAGAAGCAGAAGGGAACTGGACGGTGTATTGTTCGAAAAGATGTACGGGCGGGAGCCGGATCGGAGCGAGCTGCAGAGGATGCGGTTTTGGAGGCTGTCCCAGCATCTCCCGAAGAGCAGGGAGGAAGGGATTTTGCTTGGGAAAGCGCTGGAGTTGTCCGGGGAAGAGTTGGAGTGGTTTTTGAGAGAGCAGCTCTGCTTCAGGAGTTTGCAGCCGGAGGTGTATGTGGCGGAGGTCCTGCCGATTTTGTTCCGGGAATATCTGTGCGGGATTTCCAGGGAGAGACTTGCCCTTTTGCAGATTGATTATGGGATGCAGGAGCATTTTCGGAGGCATATTTTTTATGCGGATGCCATTGACTGCATTTCCGGCAATGACCGGATGCGGAAGATTCAGTACCGGGAACATCTTTACAGCAAGAATTTTTCGGGGGAGATGAAGCTTTATTTCCAGAAGGACGCCGTCCTTTCCAGGGAAAAGGTGATGCGCCTCCTGATTCTTCTGCTCATGCCGGATGTGGACGCATCAGTACTGGACGGATGGCTGAAAAAGCTGGGCTATGCGCCCCTGAATCCGCAACGGGTGTGGAACGGTTATGTGGACGAAGCGGTCTTGCGGGTTCTTGGAATCTGTGACGCCAGAAAAACAGGGGAACGGAAGAAAGATAAGGACATGATGAAAAAGGTGCTTGCCGATTATGACCGGCTGGTGCAAAACCGCCTGGAAAAGGAAGAAAAACGGGAGCTCCAAAGACTTCTCCGGAATCTGCGCTTCATGAAATTCCGCTCTTTCGGGGAGGAACAGTATGGAAAAGAGAATCAGAGATAAGGCAGATCAGTGGCTGGTTTTGCGGGAGAGCGGAAAAGGAATCCGGGAAAGTTTCGGAGAGACAGGGATGGCTTATGTCCAGTGGCTATTGATTCCAGGAAGCCCGGAATCCGGGGAGATACCGGATGAGCTTGTAAGCCGCTGGAATGCGCTCCTTTTGCAGGTATTTGCCAGGACGGACCGATACCGGAAACCGGAGGAGGAACTGTGGGAGGACTTAAGGAGGATTCTGCAGGACTGGGATACTTGGGAGGAAACAGAAAACGACGTAAGCCAGATCTTTTTGGAGAACTGGGCTGTCCCAAGGACATCTCATTTTGTGGGGAGGGAGGAAGAGCTTGCCCGGATGAGGAAATGCCTTTCAGAGGTGAAAATACTCATTTTGTTCGGAATGGCAGGCATGGGGAAGAGTTCTCTGGCAAAGGAATATGCCAGCCGGTTTCAAAGAGCATATGACAGGGCTGTGCTGCTTCCCTGTGAGAGAGGGATTCGGGACGCCCTGGCGGATGACAGCATCCTTCCGGTTCGGGGGCTCTGCTACGTGCCACAGGGAAAGCGGGGAGAGTTGGGCTGGTACTGCCGGAAAAAACTGAACCGCCTTCGGGAGATCATCACGGAACGGACGCTTTTGATCCTGGACAATCTGGACGATCTGGTGGACAGCTATTTTTCACGGATATGTCAGCTTCCATGCCGGATCCTGGTGACTACCAGGATGAAGCCGGAGACGCCTGGAATTCCTGCCATGGAGGTAGGGGCGCTGAAGGAACAGGAGGAGCTTTGGGAAAGCCTGGCAGAACGAACACTGAAGCCGGAAGAGAAGGAGTGCCTACGAAAACTTTCAGGGCTGTTTGGGGACAATACACTTCTGATCCGGAGGGTAAGCCGCCGGATGCTGGAATATCAGGGGGATTTGGAAGCGTTTCAGCAGGAAATCAGCCAGATGACCGATCTGGATGACCTGTTTCATTTAAGGGAGCTTGGCGTCACGGAGCAGCAGGTGATGAGAGAGGCATCCCTCCTGCCCCTTTTCGGGATCAGTATGCAGGAGTTTCAGCGTTATTCCTCCCGGGCATCCCTTGGAACCCTGCAGAAGCTGGAGAGGAAAGGGCTGTTGGAATACGATGGGAAACGAGGATGGCTCTCTCTCCATCCATTGATCCGAAGCCACGTCAGGACGGTTCTGGGCGTGGACTGCAAAAGCTTAGGCAGTTATCTCCATGCCTTTGCCAGGGAGATGAAGGATTATTGGAATTTTCTGAGGGAACAAAAAAGCCACTGCCACCAGTATATCCTTGCGCTTCTTAAGGCGCTTCCCATAGAGACCCAAGGCTTGGAGGATTTGTTCGTCCTGGCGGATTTTCTCTGGCAGATGGGGGAATGGGAGACGGCGGAGCAGTATGTACGCCGGCTTTATGCGTTTACCAGGGAAAAGAAAGGGGAGAGCCATCGGTATACAGCCTGGGCGGCGAATCTGGCGGCATCTGTCTATTATAACCAGCACCGGTACGTGGAGGCGTCCCATTGGCATCGGAAAGCCTGGGAGGCATACCGGGACTGCCAGGAGAAGGAGCCTTTTTACGAGGCGCTGTATCTTGCGAAGTACAGCCGGTGCCTTTGGTGGGAGGGAGAGCGTAAAGAAGCAACGGCGTGTCTTAAGAGAGCGGAAGGAATCTATCTGACCGCCATAGCAGAGGAACCAAAAATTAGGAGAAACAAAAGCTTCCTCGTCAATCTGTATATCGAGCAAACCAGGAGGTGCCTGGAAGTGAAGGAGTATGACCAGGGATTGCAGTGGTGCAGAAAGGCAGAGCATCTCTGCGAAACAATCGGCGCAGGGGAAGCTACCAGGGCATTCGTCTGCCATGACGCTGCCAGGCTCCTGAGAGGAAAAGGGGAAAGAGAACGGAGCAGTGCCTATCTGGAAAAGGCGCTCCTCTATGCGGAACATTCCATGGAGAGCGGGGATGGAGAGCGAAGGGCGATCCAGAGGGATTGGAAGAGCTGGGAGAAACAGGAATGAAAGAAAAAAGGAAAGCATTAGGGTGTGATTTTAACCGTGGGGATTCTGCAAAAGACGTCCTCCTGTTTGTGCTGCCCCTGGTACTGACAGGGCTGTTCCAGCAGGGTTACAGCCTGTTGAACACGGCGGTGATCAGCCGATATCTGGATGCATCCGCCATTGCCGTGAGAGGCTCCCTTGGAACCCTGTCCGCCATACAGAGCTACCTGGCTTTGGGGGTGACTACAGGGTTCGTTGTATTTCTCAACCGCTGTTATGGACAGGGCGACCCGCTGCTTTACCGCCGTTCCATGACTGGGTCATGTCTCCTGGTCGGTGGATTATTGGTTTTGTCCCTGATCCTGGCAGGGGGAGTGGAAGGCTTGCTGGCATTGGTTAACATGCCAGGAGAGCTTTGGGAGGAAGGACGGGCATATCTTACAATCCTTCTTTTTGGCACGGCGTTTACGGGGATGAAAAATCTGCTCCTTGGCGCAGTGCAGGGAATGGGGCATGTGAGGATTTTTGGAATGGTATCCATTCTCGGCACGATGTCCAATACAGGAATTCTTCTCCTTTTGCTGAACAGCGGATACAGAAAGGTCTCTGCCATGCCGTTGGCAGCACTGTGCAACGACAGTGGTATTATTCTATTTTTAAGTATTTTTCTTGTCATCTTTCGACGGACTCATGTCCAGCCGGTGGGAATTTCACAGATACCGGCGGATATCTTTTATGAACTTCTAAAAAGCGGCGGCTCCAAGTCGGCGATGATGATCCTGGCAGGGATTGGCGGGATTTTCATGCAGCGCGCGCGAAATACGCTGGGAACCGCGGCGATCGCAGGTTATTCCTATGCAGATACGTTGAGCAATTTTTTTCTCGTTCCCATCTCAGCAATCGCCTCCATGGCAGGGATTGCGGCGGCAAGGAACCGGGGACGGCAAGACTACGATAGTCTGTGGTTTTATGCCAGAAACTGTCTGCGGTGGAGCTTAGGTTTCAGCGGGGCAGCGATGGCGGCGGCGTTCGGATTAGGCATTTCTTTTCTGGAGATTCTGTCAGGAGGGGCAGATCAGGAAACCATTCAGGCAGGTTATCTGTGGCTGTGTATCTGTATTCCGGCTTTTTCAGGGCTTGGAAGCGCGATGATCTGCCGCAACAGCCTGCAGGCAATGGGGGATTATGGAAAACTTCTGTGTCTGGGGGTGATTGAGATGGGGATCACCGTATGGTTTGCCCTGTGTTTGGTGCCGCGGTGGGGGTATCCGGCAGTCTGCCTGTCTATTTTTACAAAATGGATGGCGCTTGGGGCAGCAGCGTTCCTATGGTTTCGGAAGTGCCTGAAAAGGTCTCAAAATACAGGATTCGAGAAATCAGGATGAATCGATAGTCGCTTTGCAAAGCAGGTTCACTGGAATAAAATAGTTCAACTTATCATTAGGAGAAAGGAGTGGACGAGGCACGATGAAAAAGAGGATAGGTCTGTTCCTGACGGCGCTGGCACTGCTGATCCTGCTCGGCGCCCTGCCGGTTTCGGCTGCCAGCCTCAGGAATACCATCTCATCCAAGAAGAGCATTGCCTGCTACACAAAGAAGTCGTTGGGCAAAGTGTACGGATACGAGTACAGCACACTGAAGAAAAAGAAAGGGTATATTGAATGCGCAAAAGACCAGTGCTATATCCAGTTTTTCCTGGGAAATGCAGTGCTGGTCAAATACCCCATTCCCGGAGGATGGAAGCAGGCATGGTTTAAGCGCAGCGATTTCACGGGTTACGACCTGAACAAGCTGAGCAAGACCAACTATACGGCGCCGAAAAAGATCACCACCTACCGGCGTTCCTCCGGCAAAACCTACGGATATATTTCCAAGGGGGACAAGTGCTACGTGCTCAGCGCTTCCGGCTCTATGACGCAAGTCATCTATCCGGTAAAAAACGGATACAAGATGGCGTGGGTGAAGACGAAGGATTTAAAGAAGAGCACTTCTTCCACAAAACCAAGCACAACGTCCTCCAAGTGGCAGCTCCCCATGAAGGGGGCAAAGTGCAGCTGGCGGAACGGTGGGGCAAACATGTCCTGGGGAGCGCGGAATTCCGCCAAATCCGGCAGCCGCCAGTACCATCTGGCACTGGACCTAAAGGGCAGCAGCTCCAATATCTATGCAGCCGCAGCGGGCACTGTGGCAGCCACAGGATACAACAGCGCAAACGGGCGCTATGTGATCATCAAACATACGGTCAGCGGCAAGACGGTCTACAGCTTCTATGCCCATATGAAAAGCATCACATCCGGCATCAAGAAGAACAAGAAGGTATCCAAGGGTCAAAAGATCGGCGTGATGGGATCCACCGGAAGCGCAGCCAGCGGCGCGCATCTCCATTTTTCCGTGGTGAATAAGCTGAGCAGCAATGGCGGATATTACGGCTATGCGACGAAATTCAGCGGGAATAAGAAGACGTATGGCGGGAAGACCTTCTATAATCCGTTGTATATTATTAAGAATGGGAAGCTGCCCTGAGAGGAGAGACAAAGAGGAGGAAAAGAAGTATGAGAAGAAGTTTTACCGTTCACAAACAGTTGATAGGCTTTGCCATATTCGCAATGCTTATGTGTTTCTGCGGGTTCATGCAGAGAGTACAGGCAGATAATGCCGATTTGGGAGGAGTGAATCTCAGTATACAGTACAGAGTGTGTAAGAATGATTCCTTTTCACTGCTTTCGATGTTTCCAAGCCAGAATGAGCCGGAACCATTTATCATTCAGTATGGGGATGAGACTGTGACCATTCCTCATAAAGAAGAATACAATTATCAAGATCCGGATGGGAACTATTATAGCTATCCGCGCTATGTCCTGGAATCCGGTTGGCTGGATGGAAAAGCAATCAAATTGGTAAACGTTCCGGTGCCGGACGGATATGAGCTTTGTATTTCCGGACAGCCAGTGGTTACCAACGAGAGCATAGGATTTGGTACGAATTATATAAGCCTCTCGATTCCCATCCGAAAAGCAGGGGAAAAGGTGGTCATGTCTAATATGAACGAAATTCATACAGACATTGAAGTGGTTGACGGCAAACCCGTGGTAACGGTAACAAACGGGTGGTATCCCTTGACAGAAGGAGTCGATTATACACTTTCCTGGCAATATTTGCAAAATCAATTCAGCCTCCAGGTGACGGTCAATGGAATTGGAACTTATACAGGCAGCATGGTGGGAGATACGGAGCTTGCCTCAAAGTTTAACAAAGAGACCATCAAAAGTTTAGTGGGGGAAATTCCGGGAGTAACCGACGAAGATCCAGGCTCAGACGACGGCTCCCAGTCCAGCAGCGGCCAGGACAATAACACCCAGCCGTCCGACCCGGATCAGAATGCCGCCGTCACCCTGAAAAAAGGCGATACCTTCTATAACGGAAAATACCGCTACCGGATCACCAAGGTCAGCGGAAAAAAAGGCAATGTCACGGTGATCGGACTGAAGAACAAGAAAACCACCACCATCAGCATCCCAAACACGGTAAAACAGGAAGGCTACACCTTCACCGTCAATGCCATCGGCAGCAAAGCCTTCAAGAACAACCGTTATATTAAGAAAGTAACCACCGGAAAATCCTTGAGAACCATCGGTTCGGAAGCTTTTTACAAATGTACGTCTCTGACCACCTTGAAAATTTCCACCGGTGTGACGACGATCGGAAAGAAAGCGTTCTATGGCTGCAAGAAGCTGAAGACCATTTCGCTCCCGAGAACCCTGGACACGATCGGGGATTATGCATTCTATCAGTGCACAAGCCTTACCTCCCTGTCCCTTCCCAAAGGGCTTAAGACCATCGGGACAGCTTCTTTCGCGCGCTGTACAAAGCTTACCAAGGTGACGATCCCTGCTACGGTGACAACGATCAAGGCGAAGGCGTTCTATGGGAGCAAGAAACTGAAATCTGTGAGGATCTATTCCACGGTTCTGAAGAAAGCGGGCAGCAAATGCTTTGGCGGAATTTCTTCCAAGGCTGTCATCAAGGTTCCGGCGAAGAAGGTGGCAGCGTACAAGAAATTACTGAAGGTGAACAACGTGAGGAAGTAACGGATAAGGTGGGAGGAAAGGTATGAAAAGAAAAGAGAAAAGAAATTCTATAAATGGGATGGTGTTAGGTTTAGCTCTGTTGATTTTAGGTATGTGTATGCTTCCGGCAAAGGTCAGGGCTGATCAAGCGGATCTCTCCGTAGTAAGTTTTATCCCATGGTTTAAAGCATGGGAGGATGGCAGCAGCGAAATGGTAAATTATCTGGGGACGGCGGGAGAGTTAAAGCCGTTTATTATCCAATATGGAACAAAGACCATAACGCTGCCGGCTCAGGAGGTACATCTGCGCGACCCGGATCATCCAAATTTCAAATATTACCTGTTCCGAATGGAAACGCTGGAAGAAAATGTCAATAGCCAATGGATGAACGGGGCGACGATTAAGCTGGTCAGCGTTCCGGCGCCGGACGGTTATGTAGTATGCTTTTCCGGTCAGCCGGAGCTCAAAATCGGAAGAAAATATGATTCCAATTATGTGGATTGTATGATTCCTTTGGTGAAGGAAGGACAGAAAGTGGATATTTCCAGTAATTCTTCTTTCATCAGCTGCGTTTTGGAAGAAGAGAACGGACAGGATGTCATATGCGTTTACCACAACACGATTCCGCTGACAGAGGGTGCAGATTACAAGATTACGAAAGATACCACATCCGGTTTTTACCGGTATGTGACCATCACAGGAATGGGGAATTACACAGGGAGCAAGACGACCCAGATGATCGTTTCCAATCCCGGACCTTCGGACGGCACCCAGAATCCATCGGATCAAAATTCCGACAGCAATCAGAACGACAATTCCAACAGCAATACAGGCAGCGGTACCGGAAACACCGTCACTCTCAAAAAAGGCGATACCTTCTACAGCGGCAACTACCGTTACCGGATCACCAAGGTCAGCGGAAAGAAAGGCAATGTCACGGTGATTGGGCTGAAGAACAAGAAGACCTCCACGGTCAGCCTGCCCAACACCGTGAAGAAGAACGGTTACACCTTCACTGTGACGGCAGTGGGAACCAAAGCCTTCAAAAACAACACCTATATCAAAAAGGTCACCACCAACAAAGCGCTTAGAACCATCGGCGCGGAAGCGTTCTATAAATGCACGTCCCTGACCAGCGTGAAGATTTCCTCCGGGGTGACCACCATCGGCAAGAAAGCCTTCTATGGCTGTAAAAAGCTGAAAACTTTGTCTCTGCCAAATACCCTCACCACCATTGGGGACGATGCCTTCTACCTCTGTGCTTCCATACGCACACTCAGTATCCCGAAGGGCGTCAAGACCATCGGAAAGGCGGCATTTGCAAGGTGCACCAGCCTTACGAAGGTGACGATTCCCACAACAGTTCGGACGATTAAGAGCAAGGCGTTCTACGGCAATAAGAAGCTGAAAACTGTGCGGATCTATTCTGCGGTCATAAAAACTGCGGGCAGCAAATGCTTTGGCGGAATTTCTTCCAAAGCTGTCATCAAGGTTCCGGCAAAGAAGGTAACAGCGTATAAGAAGCTGTTAAAAGTAAAGAATGTGAGAAAATAGCAGATGGAAAAAGAAAAGGGAAAAAAACAGAGAGCCGTAGGATTTATTGGTTTCTTCCTGCTGCTTGCGACACTTCTCCTATTGGTTCCGGAGAGAAAAGTACGGGCGGATGGGGGAGTGGAATTTTCGCCCTGGTTCAAAGCTTGGGAAAACGGGACAAGCCGGATGGTCAGCGCCCTGGATACGGACAACCAATTAGAGCCGTTTGTTATTCAATATGGCTCAGAGAAGATTACCATCGCCGCTTCCCGTGCAGATTTGTTTATCGCTTCGCCGAAGCCGGGATTCAATTATTATAGGTACTATTCAACGGTTCTGGAAAAAGGTACAAATACCAAATGGAAAAAAGGCGCTGCTATAAAGCTCCTCAGTGTGCCGGCGCCGGATGGCTACGAGGTGAGCTTTTCCGGCCAGCCGGAAATTCATTTCGGGGATAGCCGTGTAGGAGGAGTGAGCTCAAGAAGTTTTGATTCGGATTCGGTCAGCGTCATGATCCCTTTGGTGAAAAAGGGTCAGAAGATAAAATTAACCAAGGAAAACCTGATTGATTATCAGATTGAGTCTGTTTCAGGGAAAGCGGTGGTGCAGCTTTATCATTATGACCTGCCTCTGACAGAAGGACTGGATTATCAGGTGACCTGGTCGGCGGCAAAAAACGGCTTCCGGACAGCTGTCATAACCGGGAAAGGGAATTATACAGGCAAGATAACGACTGACCAGGTGGCGGCAGATTGGGTATCCGCCGGTAAGGGAACATCGGGGAAGGCAGCCAAGCTGAACAAGCAGAGAGCGACAGTCTACAAGGGGAAAAGCATGACACTGAGGGTTACCGGCACGGCAGGGAAGGTTATCTGGAAAAGTTCCAAGACGTCGGTGGCCTCCGTGAACGGGAATGGAAAGGTAACGGCAAAAAGGGCGGGAACCGCTTCCATCACCGCAAAGGTAAACGGAAAGGTCTACCGCTGTAAGGTTACGGTGAAAAATCCATCGCTCAATAAGACAAAGTTATCCCTGAAAGAAGGCCGTTCCTATTCCTTAAAGCTGAACGGCGCTTCCGTAAAATCATTCAAAAGCTCAAATCCCAGGGTAGCTTCCGTAAATAGGAGCGGAAAGGTAACGGCGAAAAAGGCAGGAAATGCGACGATCATCTGTACGGCAAAAAACAGGAAAACCTACCGCTGCCGGGTGACGGTATCTGGCAGCAGTTCTTCAAAAGGGAAGCTGACGGAAAGCCGGGTTTACAGGAAGATCATTGCCCAAAAAGATACTTACAAAGAAGGAAGGCGCTGGACAAATAAGAACTATTATGACTGGAAGGGCGGAATTTACGACAGGGGGTACGGATGCGCGGGATTTGCGTTTCTCCTAAGCGACGCGGCCTTCGGCGACCTGCCTGCCCGGAAACATAGGAATTTTTCCAAAATAAAAGTCGGGGACATCGTCCGCCTGGAACATGACAGGCACTCCGTGATCGTACTGAAAAAAGAAGCGGACGGCGTTATCGTAGCGGAAGGGAATTATGATGATTCCATCCATTGGGGACGGAAGCTCTTATATTCGGAAATCCGGAAAACCGGAACCTATGTCTTTACCCGTTATCCAAAGTAATCTTGACAGACAGGCTGGCGCCCGTGTGGATCAACACCGGGCAGCCAGCCTGTCTGCAAAATTCATAGAAAAATAAGGAATCTCTGTCTTGCACGACAGGAATTAATAAGATATACTATAAAAAGCGAAA
>DVFT01000101.1 GCA_018713105.1 Candidatus Limivivens merdigallinarum
CTAGTCTTTTTAAATTTTTAAGTACTTGTTTTGTTGTTGACATTATAATAGCACATCGCCTTTTATTTGTCAACACTCTTTTTTAGTTTTTTTCGTATTTTTATTCTTCTGTTTTTTATATCTGATTTATATCGAAAATTATTTTCATTTTTATAAATATTCAGATATATTTAGATTAATCGGAAACATCGCTCATTTCATACCCTGATACAAGAAAGGACTGGCTCTATCACGCAGCGTAGAAGAAATCCGGCAAGTGATACGGCTGGTTACCTATGATTCACTGTACTAACGTTCTGAAATTTCTTACCCTCGGATTACTAGGAAGCCTGAGTTTTTTGCTGATGGGGATAACCTCTTTTCCGCTTTCTTTTTGCCTGCATCTGTATTATAATCTGGTATGACTTTTGTCTTGCAAAACATCCATTTTTTCAGTATAGAAGGCTAGGTGATTTTATGCGCATAAAAGACGCACTTTCCACATTCCAGACTGGCAAGAAGAAAACCCGACTCACTCATTCTCTGTCCACGGTCTGGAGTGAAAACGCCGAAGACCTCTCCGGCATCAACTATTATCCGCGCCCCCAGTTTAGGCGGGACAACTGGTTTTCCCTGAACGGCTGGTGGAACTATGCCATCAATCGTCAAAAAGACAGACCAGATTCCTTTGACGGGCAAATCCTGGTTCCCTTTTCCCCTGAGACGAAGCGTTCCGGGGTGAACCGTAAGCTGCAGCCCGGCGAGTATCTTTGGTATTTCCGCACGGTGTCCCTGAATGATATTCCGAAGGGAAAACGTCTGATCCTACATTTCGGCGCGGTGGACCAGCGCTGCACCGTCTGGTGGAACGGCAAAAAACTAGGACGCCATGCAAACGGCTATCTTCCTTTTTCTTTTGATGTCACAAATTATCTGAAGGAAGGTGACAACAGTATCTGGGTCCGGGTACGTGATGACAGCGATGCCTCCTCCCACTGCCGTGGAAAACAAAAGCTCCAAAATGGCGGAATGTTCTACACCGCCCAGAGCGGTATCTGGCAGACTGTCTGGCTGGAATGGACGCCGGAAAACAAAATTGAAAATCTGAAGATCACACCCCTTTACGACGAGGGTACTGTACGGATTGAAGTAGAGCTGACCACTCCTGCCCCAATGGAAATCCAGATGCTGTGGGAGAGAGACTCTTATTGCCATTACGTGGATGAAAATGATTTTCTTCTGGAGACCGGAAATTTCTCCAGAGATTTTCCCCTTCCCGATTTCCATCCATGGACGCCTGAGGATCCTTTCCTTTATGATATTCGGATCGTTGCCGGGGAAGACACCGTGGACAGCTACTTTGCCATGAGAAAATTTTCTGTGGACATGGACAGCAGCGGCTATCCCAGACTCTGCCTAAACAACGAAGTTTATTTCCAAAACGGCGTACTGGATCAGGGCTACTGGCCGGAAAGTCTCTATACCCCTCCCAGCGATGACGCCATGATCTTCGATATATCCAAAATGAAAAAGCTGGGCTTCAATATGATCCGGAAACACCTGAAAATCGAACCCCTGAGATGGTATTACCACTGTGACCGCTTGGGCATGATCGTATGGCAGGACATGGTAAACGGAGGCGGGCACATCAACATGCCCTTCCTCTGCTATCTCCCCACCCTGTTTCCCTCTGTCACCAGACGGGTAAAGGATTCCGCTTACTGGCTGTTCTCCCGAAGGGACAAACGCGGCAGGGAGGAATGGCTCCATGCCGCGGAGCAAACCGTAAAGCTCCTCTATAATTGCCCCTGTATCGGACTCTGGGTCCTGTTCAACGAAGGCTGGGGACAATTCGATGCCCTGAAAGCTGAAAAACTGGTCCGCCACTGGGATGAGACCCGGCTGATCGACCACGCCAGCGGCTGGTTTGACCAAAAGGGCGGGGATGTATGCAGTATCCACAATTATTTCCGAAGGCTGAAGGTAGTCCGGGACAGCAGACCCGTCGTTCTCTCCGAGTATGGCGGAGCGGTATACCACGTAGAAGGACATTCCTACTCCGACCAAACCTACGGCTACCACCAGTGCCGAAGTGAAAAAGAATACAAAAAGATATTCTGGGAATTCCAGCATACCATAGAAAAGCTTCGGGACAGAGGGCTTGCGGCAGCGGTATATACGCAGCTGTCGGATGTGGAGGAAGAGGCGAATGGGATTTTTACTTGGGATCGGAAGGTGTGTAAGGTGGAATGAACAGTTTTGTTGACGTAAAACCCCCCAGGCGATATAATAAATCAAGCAAGGATTATGCGTTACGGAACATTTTTTCTAAAGGAGTAAACAGACAATGAAACAGATTATTTTGACAGGAGACCGCCCCACCGGACGGCTTCATGTGGGACATTATGTTGGTTCCCTGAAGGAGCGGGTAAAACTGCAGAATTCAGGACGTTTTGATGAAATTTATATTATGATTGCCGATGCGCAGGCGTTGACTGATAATGCGGAGCACCCGGAGAAGGTTCGGCAGAATATCATGCAGGTGGCTCTGGACTATCTGGCATGTGGGTTGGATCCCGAAAAATCCACACTGTTCATCCAATCCATGATTCCAGAGCTGACAGAGCTGACTTTCTACTACATGAACCTGGTGACCGTTTCCAGAGTGCAGCGTAACCCCACGGTAAAGGCTGAGATTCAGATGCGGAACTTCGAAGCCAGCATCCCTGTAGGATTTTTCTGCTATCCGATCAGCCAGGCTGCGGATATTACCGCTTTCCATGCGACGGCAGTTCCGGTTGGCGAGGATCAGATGCCCATGCTGGAACAGTGCAAGGAGATCGTTCACAAATTCAACTCCGTCTACGGGGAAACCCTCACGGAGCCGCAGATCATCCTGCCAAGCAACGCTTCCTGCCTAAGGCTTCCCGGCATCGACGGCAAGGCAAAAATGAGCAAATCCCTTGGCAACTGCATTTATCTGTCCGATGAAGCAGAGGATGTCAGGAAAAAGGTCATGTCCATGTTCACAGACCCCAATCATCTCCGTGTGGAAGATCCGGGTCGCGTGGAGGGCAATCCGGTGTTTATCTATCTGGATGCATTCTGCCGTCCGGAGCACTTCGAAGAATTCCTGCCGGAGTACAGCTGTCTGGATGAATTAAAAGCTCACTATCAGCGGGGCGGGCTCGGCGATGTAAAAGTGAAGAAGTTCCTCAACAACGTCATGCAGGCAGAGCTTCAGCCTATCCGGGAACGTAGAAAGATGTGGGAGCAAAGACTTCCGGAAGTCTACGAAATCCTTCGGGAAGGCAGCAAAACCGCAAGAGAAACCGCCAGCAAGACGCTCCAGGAAGTGCGCCATGCAATGAAGATCGATTACTTTGAAAACGATAATCTGCTGAAATAGTCCAAAACATAGTACAAGCTCAAGCGTCGGATGTGATTCCGGCGCTTTTTTTGCCCTGAAGCTTCTGGCTCTGAAGATTCTGACTCTGAAAAAGCTTTTTTACTCTGCTTCTGCATAGATGATAAGGAATCGGATGAGTATTTTCCGGAAAGTGGATAACTTATAACGAGGTAGTGTAAAAAACTTTGTGGCTTTGGTAAAAAATAGCTCCTTTTTGGTAAGAATTACAGATATGACAATTCTTATCGAAAAGGAGTTTATTTATGGCAGTAGCAAAAGACCAAATCCGACAGATTATTA
>DVFT01000102.1 GCA_018713105.1 Candidatus Limivivens merdigallinarum
GAACAGATCGAAAAACAGTTTGCACTGTCGGCAAGACCGTTTATCATGCACGGGAACTCGGTTTTGGATCATGTGATTACAGAACTGTATCAGGTTCCGGAAAACATTCGCCTGGAATATCTGCGTGTCAAGGTGTTGGAGTTGCTTGTCACCTTGAAAACAGTGGATCCCACTCTGGTTGGGATTGAGCGTCCTTATTTCTATAAATCCCAGGTAGAGAAGGTGCGGGCGATCCTGGCATTTATGATGAAGGAACCGGAACGTCACTTCACAATGGAGGAACTATCCGAAAAATTTAATATCTCCACCTCCTCCCTGAAACAGTGTTTTAAGGGGGTGTACGGCACCGCCATTTATACCTATATGCGGAATTATCGTATGGATATGGCAGCATCTTTGCTGACGCAGACCGATGAACCGATCACAGTGATTGCCGGAAAAGTGGGGTATACAAACACCAGCAAGTTCTCCGAAGCGTTCAAAAAGGTAAAGGGAAAAACGCCGCTGGAATATCGAAAAATAGAAATCTAAACGGAGTAGAACCCAGCCGAACAGAGTGGCAGACAAAGGGAATCCCTGCAATACTTAGAGAGTATCAAAGTGATTGATATTCTCTATTTTTTTACTAGGAGGATGATAAATGAAACAGAAAAGCTGGATTTCTATTGTGTTTTCCTTTGCTTCACAGTGCCGGGGCAAGATTGCCCTGTCCGTCTTATGTGCAGTCATCAGTGTGGCTGCTGGGTTGATACCCTATTGGAGTGTTTACCAGATTATCACATTCTTTATCGACAGTTCGCCTGGGATGGCAGAGGTTTGGAAATGGTGTGGAATTGGATTGGGAGCTTATGCGGTACGCTTCCTGCTCTATGGCATTTCAACGAGCCTGTCCCACATATCTGCCTATACCATTTTAGAAAACATCCGCCTGACCCTCGCACAGCGGCTGATGAAAGCGCCGCTGGGAACAGTGATCGGAGAGTCCGTAGGCAAGCTGAAAAGCATCTTGGTAGACCGGGTGGAGACGATTGAACTGCCTCTGGCGCACATGATTCCAGAGTGTATCTCTAACCTGCTGCTCCCTGCGGCAGTCTTTCTCTATCTGGTCTATATTGACTGGCGTATGGCTCTGGCTATGCTGGCAACGCTGCCTTTTGTCTTGATTGCCTTTGCTGTGATGATGAAAGATTTTAACCAGCTTTATGCCGACTATATGGAATCCAACAATGATGTGAATGGCGTAATCGTAGAATATGTGGAGGGCATTGAAGTCATTAAAGCATTTAATCAATCCTCCAGCTCCTATGAAAAATTTGCAAGGGCGGTGGAATCCTTTAAGGGCTACACGCTAAAATGGTATCAAAATTCCTGGAAAGTGATGAATTTTGTATCTGCAGTACTTCCATCCACCTTTTTGGGGACTCTTCCCATTGGAATGTACCTATACTGGAATGGGGAACTGACTCCTCAGGATCTTGCGATGTGCCTGATCCTCTCTCTCGGAATCGTAGGACCGCTGATGAACTTTACCACCTATATCAATGAAACGAAGGCGATTGAGTATGCTGTACATGATGTGGAAAAACTGCTCCATGTGGAGGAACTGCCCGATACCGGAACGCCAGTGAAAGTACGCTCCATGGACATTCAGCTTCAGGATGTCTCCTTTTCTTATGACAAGGAAGGCGGACAGCAGGTGCTTTCCCATATCAATCTGAACATTCCGAAGGGAAGGTTTACGGCTCTTGTCGGTCCGTCCGGTGGAGGCAAGTCCACGATTGCCCGCCTGATTGCCCGTTTTTGGGATGTGGACAATGGAAAAATCACCATCGGCGGCGTGGACATTCGTGATATGCCGCTGTCCCAGCTGGCGGATATTGTTAGTTTTGTTACACAGGACAACTTTCTGTTCAACTGCTCTATGAAGGAAAATATCCGGCTGGGAAATCCGAACGCTTCGGATGAAGAAGTCTATGCGGCAGCAAAAGCAGCTTGCTGTGATGAGTTTATACAGAAATTGGATGATGGCTATGACACGATGGCTGGAGATGCAGGAAACCGGCTTTCCGGGGGTGAGAAGCAGCGTATATCCATTGCACGCCTGATTTTAAAAAATGCCCCTATTGTCATTTTGGACGAGGCAACCGCCTTCGCCGATCAGGAGAATGAAGAAAAGATCCATCAGTCCATTGCTGCTCTGACAAGAGGAAAAACGCTGCTCGTGATTGCCCACAGGCTGTCCACCATCAAAAATGCCGATCAGATTATTGTCCTGCAAAACGGGCAGGTAGAGAACATCGGCACCCATCAGCAGCTTTTAGATAGCAGCTTTCTTTACCGGAATCTGTGGGAGGCACATATTGGAGCTCAGAAATGGTCTGTCGGTTCCGGGAAAGGAGGTAACTGATATGCTTCGGATTGTAAATCGGCTGATTCAATGGACTGGAAACTATAAACGGCGTATTTACATCGGATTTATTTATGCCTTCATCCACAGCATCTTCACGGCACTCCCTGTTGTGCTGGCTGCGAAGGGATTGAGCGCTGTTCTGGACGACCGGGATGGTGTCAGAACTTTGGAAGGGCAGGACATCTGGATCATGCTGGGAGCCATGATTTTAGCAGTATTGGGCAGATACCTGTTTTCTTATCTTCGTGCCGTCACACAGGAGAGTGTCGGATATGAAGCAACTGCCGATGAGAGGATACGACTGGGAGATATTCTGAAACGGGTCTCGCTGGGCTTTTTCAGTGAGAACAATCTAGGGGAACTGTCCGCAGCCGCAACCACCGACCTCTCCTTTCTGGAAATGTATGCCATGAATATGGTCAATACGGTTGTCAATGGCTATATCACCGTCATTGTCCTGATCCTGTTCCTCGTATTTTACAGTCCTCTGGCTGGGGGAATCGCTCTGATTGGCGTCCTTTTATCTGCCCTGTTTCTCCATCTGCTGGAGGCGCGCAGCCGTCAAAACGCCCCTGTGCATCAAAAAGCACAGGACAATATGGTGGAAAGCACCATCGAGTATCTGCGGGGGATGCAGGTGGTGAAAGCCTTTAAGCAGGAAGGCGTATCGCTTGCAGGCATCCGCAAAGCATACAGCGCCAGCAAAAGAATCAACATCAAAATCGAAATGGAATATATGCCCTTCAACTGCCTGCACCTGTTTTCACTGAAAGCTGCCTCTATTGCTATTGCAGCGGTGGCTGCTCTGCTTACCTGCAACGGCAGTATGGAGCTTTCCACCATGCTCATGATGGATATGTTTTCCTTTATGATTTTCGGCAGTGTAGAGACCATGAACAACGCTGCCCATGTGTTAGAGGTCATTGACGCGACACTTGATAAACTGGACGGCATGAAACATGCTGACATTATAGACAAAGACGGGAAAGACATTCCTCTGCATAATACGAACATTGAATTCCGCGATGTGACATTTTCCTACAATAAAACGCCTGTTTTGCAGAATATCAGCTTTTCGATCCCGCAGGGCGGCAGCACCACAGCCATTGTAGGTCCTTCCGGCAGCGGCAAGACTACGATTTGCAACTTAATCGCTCGCTTCTATGATGTGGACAACGGTGAAATTACAGTAGGCGGTGAGAATGTGCGGAATCTGACTTGTGACAGTCTGCTTGGCAATATCTCGATGGTTTTTCAGAAGGTCTATTTGTTCCACGATACCATTGAAAACAACATCCGTTTTGGCAATCCAGGGGCGACGCAGGCAGAAGTCATCGAGGCAGCGAAAAAGGCGCGGTGCCACGACTTTATTATGGCGCTTCCCGACGGTTACAGGACAGTGATCGGTGAGGGTGGTTCCACCCTGTCCGGCGGCGAGAAACAGCGGATTTCCATTGCCCGCGCTATCCTGAAAAATGCCGGTATTGTCATTCTTGACGAGGCGACAGCCAGCATTGACCCTGAAAATGAACATCTGATCCAGCAGGCGCTCAGTGAGCTGACGATCGGAAAAACAGTGATTGTCATCGCCCATCGCCTGGCAACCATTGAACACGCTGACCAGATTTTGGTCATAGATAAGGGTCAGATTGTTCAGAAGGGTACCCATCAGGAGCTTGTTGGGCAGGAAGGGCTTTACCGCCGTTTCATTACAATCCGTGAACGGGCGGAAGGGTGGAGTATTGCAACTTCTCATTAGTTGAACGTAATCAGAAATAGCAGATCAAGAGCTTGGAGGTTGGTTTTCAAAACAAGCAGATCTTGACAAGTTAGCATATACTAACTATAATGAGTTTATAAACTTACAGACATTCAGGATGTGGCAGCCTACTTTAATCTGTTCGCTGCAGCTGTGGCAATGTACAACCCGCGTTTGATGTTTCCCTGTTATCCTCCATCAATTATTAAGGAGGCGCCGGAACCTCCGACGAAAGCGGAAAAACGATTTTATATGCTTTGGATCTGTTTCGGAGAAATGCTGCCCCTCATTCTTTATGGTGCGGTCAGTATGGTGGAAGGCGGAACCCGGGGATTCGGCGGGATGGTGCTGCACTGTTATCTACAGTGGATGATGATCGGTTTTGCGGACCTGTCTTTTTTAGATGTATGGCTGATCCAGAAAAAATGTAAGAAGCGGTTTATTATTCCAGGGACCGAGGGACATCCCGGCTATGAGTTCAAGGCATGGATGAAAAGCTACGCCCTACCGGAACATCTGCTCCAGTGGCCGTTGATCCTTTGCCCGGTGATGGCTTTGCTTCAGGCGGGACTGGGGGTATTGTTCGTGAAACTATATTAGTAAGGATGAGACTATAATAGCAAGGACTAAATTTGTTGAAGAAGAAAGAAGGGAATTTATGTCTGATCGGCAGGAAAAATCTCGAAAAGTAATCCGCCTTGGTACTCACGGTGAAGACTACGGAAGCTGGATGTCAAATCCGGTGTTTTATATGGTGGGAGGGCTGACAGTTTTGGCAGCATTGTTGGCGGTGCTGTCATTTGCTGTGTTCCATAGCTTTGTGCTGGGCATCCTGTGTGTGATGATCGTGGCGGTGCTTCTGGCGCTTCTTGGCTGGATCACATGGATTCGGCGGCAGTATTCCTTTGATGGCGGCAGGATCATGGAGCGGGTGCATCAGACCATCCTATCCCATATAGATTATGACGGCAAAGGAACATTGCTGGATGTAGGCTGCGGC
The DNA here is from genome assembly GCA_018713105.1 of Candidatus Limivivens merdigallinarum. Classification (GTDB taxonomy): domain Bacteria; phylum Bacillota; class Clostridia; order Lachnospirales; family Lachnospiraceae; genus Limivivens; species Limivivens merdigallinarum. The sequence continues at coordinate 5,170 of DVFT01000102.1, forward strand.
TCCGGGGCATTATCCATCCGGGCAGCTCTGATATGGCAGGAGACAAAGGTTGTTGGAATCGACCATTGGGCTGCTGTTTACAACTACAGTCAGACTCTTTGCGAGAAAAATGCTGCCAGTGAAGGGGCAGGGGACCGATGCACTTTTTACCATGGAGATGCCAATAAGCTGGATTTTCCGGATGAATCTTTTGACGCTGTGGTGAGCAATTATGTTTATCACAATATTACCGGAGCTGATAAGCAGCAACTGCTGCTGGAGACTCTGCGGGTGCTGAAAAAAGGCGGCGTCTTTGCTCTCAACGATGAGATGAAGCCGGGAATGTACGGGGACATGGAGGCGTTTACGCAAAAACTTCGTGACATGGGATATGAGGAAGTACGTCTCATTGACACTGCAAAAGAGATATTTGGTTCCCGCCGCCGGGCTGCCATGATGATGCTTGGCGAGTCAAGGATGCTGGTGGGAAGAAAGTGAAATGGAAAATTGAAAAAATATAGGATTTTCGGTAAATATCTGATAGAATAAAATGGAAGTGCAAGAAATTCTGATTTAAACAAGGAGACATTATGCAGGAAAAATATATCAGGTTATGGAAATCTACGAAAGAGATTATGGATGCGAAGAGAGGGAGGACGACCAGAAAGACATCGTTCTGGTAAGGCTCCGCTCGGAAAACGGTCAGGAACATGTGGTAGAAGCAGAGGATGCCGCCCTGTACCGCCAGGAGATCATGGAGGGGACAGAAGTGTTTCTGGTGGATGGGAAGTTAAGAAGAGCCCTTGGAAACGACTGGGTGGAGCAGTGTAACCGAGGGATGGATGTCCCAGGCTTTATCAAGCTAATGGACCGTTTACGGAACGGCGAAACCGCAGTCTGTCCCTTTTGCGGCGGCGTTGTGTCTATGACGGCATCGGAAGATGGGAAAGACATTTTTTCCTGCCATTCCTGTGATATGTATTTTATGACTGACTGCAGATCGTGATATCGGTGTTTGCAGGCGGGCTGCCTTTTATAGATCCACATGTTCAAAACGCTTCACAGAAATGATATATGCCAAAGTGACAAAGCCTCCATAACACAGGATCCCAATGAGAAGGATCGGAACCTGCTGCATTAGATCAGCCGGTGCGTAGCTGTCCAGCCATGTAAGCTGCGGAATACGGACGGAGCCCTCTGCAGCGACCATCAGCAGCAGCATCGGGATGGCGGCAATGACAAATGCTTTGCCGGCTTTATATCCGTTTTTGTAATAAGCTGGAAAAAATACAAGGTCAAAAACACCATAGATCATCAGCCCAAATCCAAACCAGGCAAGGGTGGCATCCATGCCTACCGGATTGTTTTCCACCTCGAGGATTTTCCTTAAAAAGACGGATGGGACAGCAATCAACAACTGAAATAGTTGGATGGAAATAATCAGCATATATTTTCCTCGGACACTTTCCCTTTTCGTTACAGGAAGAATGGCAGTATACCACTGGTCATTGGTTTCCCGGGCATATTGAAACGTAATATAAGGGGCGAGACAGCCAAACATAAAGATGACTGTATATGGATATGCTGGTACGATGACAAGGCAGCCAAGAACCGCAAAGACAATGGATGTGGGATGGGCAGCCAGTGCCAGTTCTTTATAAAGCAGTTTCATCAGGATCACCCCCTTCTGTGCGCAGCATGATTTTCTCCAAAGAGAGCGGTCCTCTATCCTCGGCAGTTCTTAAATGTTCAAAGGAATGGAGGAACGTGTCTTTGTCGGCGCTTTTTAATACCGTACCGTTCTGTATATAAGTAATGTCATCTGCACATCGGTCTAAATCGGAAGTAATATGGGTGGAAAACAAAACCGAGCGTTTTCCGTTTTTCACGATGCGGGTAAAGATATGCAGGATTTCATCCCTTGACACCGGGTCCAGACCGGAAGTCGGTTCATCGAGAAGGTAGAGCGAGGCGTGGTGGGATAGAGCCAGTGCCAGCAGATATTTCACCTTCATGCCATTGGAAAGAGAACGGAACTGTTTGCTTTCATCTAAAGAAAACTGCCGGAGATAATCCTTGTACCGTTCCTGGTCCCAGTCTTTGTAAAATTGTCGGGTCACTGAGGTGATGGCGGAGAGCTTTTTGAGTGGATAAAAATCAATCCCGCCAAAGACAACGCCGATGTCCTGTTTACATTCTTTTTCATATCTGTAAAAGTCTTTTCCCAGTATGGTAACCGTTCCGGATTCTGGTCGTACCATATTTAAAATGCATTTTAACGTGGTGCTTTTGCCGGCGCCGTTCTTTCCAATCAGCCCCATGATGTGACCGGGTTTTACAGAAAAAGAGATATCCTTCAGAGTAAACCCCGGATAATGTTTATTTAAGTGTTCTACCTGTAAGAGATTGCTCATTGGGGATCCTCCTTTTCATTGCCTAACAGTTCCCGGAGGAACGCGATATTGTGCAGTACAGTATCTCCGGGGATTAAAGCGATTCCGGCGCTTCCCGGATGCTCGTCCCCTAAAACAACGAGAAGATCACCGGACTTAATGTGAAACAAATCCCGCGCCTTTTTCGGAAGAACGATCTGTCCCCGGTCCCCGACCTTGACGGTCCCGAAAAGGTATTTGCCCTTGGGCGGGATCGGCATATGGGAAGTTTCCTGGTCGTGGTGGATCAGGGCGTCCACGGAAACATCGTAAAACTCCGCAAGGGCATCACAATTTAAGATGTCAGGAACCGTTTCACCGGATTCCCATTTTGCCACCGCTTGTCTTGTCACGCCTACTTTTTCAGCCACTTCTTCTTGAGAGTATTTATGGTACTGGCGCAGGGTAGTTAAGTTCTGAGAAATCAGATTCGATTGTTTTTTCATGTATTTCCAACCTCCTTGCCCTTATTATACCGTGTCTGCGTCATATTTCCACCAACTGGAACGAACAAAAAATGTACGTTTTGGTTGCTATCTGTTACATAATTTGCTTAACATTCTGATCTGAACTATGGTTTCGTCATATGCTTAAAGATCAACAGTCATTTAATTTCTGATTTTTTTTGCTATGCAGGGACAAAATACTCATGGCAAAGCCACAGACTCCCGTACATAAAAACATAACAGCCATGCCGCTACCTGCACCATTTCCCACAAGTATTTCTAAAAAAGACACAATACCTGTGTTAGAGCGCATAAAAGGCTCAAATACATAATCAGCTAAGTATCCTCCCAAAAGAATACCAAAAGGAATCGTGCTATATTGGATAGCATTTCTTACAGCAAATACTCTTCCTTGCATTTTTTCAGGGATTTTTTTGTAGAGTATGACATTTTGTTCTGCTGTAATAAACGGAATTGGTAAGCTTGCGGCAAAAGCAGCAATTGACCAGAAAAATACATTTCTGCCAATTGCCATTGTCAAATCGCCAAGCAAAAAGGATACTGCGGCAGAAATATAAATCATATTTGCCTTTTTCCTGCTTTCTTTTTTTACAGAAACAAGCAGACCGCCAATGATTCCACCCATGCCCATGCAGGCATTTACAATTCCCAGCACAACATTGTTTCCTGAACTTCTTGATAAAATCATAGGGGATAATATATTTTCATATGTCAGCCGGGAAAAAAAGTTTAACACTGCCATGGTAAGCATAATATGCAAAATCCCGGTTTCATTTTTCAAAAAATGAAATCCAACCATTATTCCCGCAAATGGAGATGTGAACTTCTCCTTTACGATCCGTTCCGGTATATGGATCAGAAAAAGAAGAACACAAAAGGCTACAGCAAAACTCAACAAATCAACTAGTAAAATGAGCGGCAGACCACCTACAGAGAA
>DVFT01000103.1 GCA_018713105.1 Candidatus Limivivens merdigallinarum
GAGGAAAAGAAAAAGGGGGAAGGATAAGCCCCCTTTTTTCACAATTACCACAATACTTAATAAGGAGGTCAAAAAATGGGGAGTAAAATTTTGATTGTTGACGATGAGAAGGAAATCGCTGACGTGGTGGAGTTATACCTGAAGAATGAAAACTATCAGGTAGTGAAATGCTATAATGGCAAGGATGCCCTGGAAGCTGTGGAGGAGGAGAAGCCGGATATGGCGATCCTGGATGTGATGCTTCCGGATATCGATGGATTTATGATCCTTCAGAAGATCCGGGAAAAATATAATTTTCCCGTGATCATGCTTACAGCCAAGACCGAATATATGGATAAAATCAATGGTCTGACGCTGGGAGCGGACGATTACATAGCAAAGCCCTTCAATCCTCTGGAGCTCATTGCCAGAGTGAAGGCGCAGCTTCGAAGATTTACCAAATACAATGAGGGCAGCAAACCCCAGGAGGATATCATTGATTTCGGCGGTCTTCTCCTGAACCGGAATACCCATGAATGTATTTATAATGAAAGGGAACTGACACTGACGCCCATCGAGTTCGATATCCTCTGGATCCTCTGTGAGAACCGGGGGCAGGTCATCAGCTCCGAGCAGCTGTTTGAGCAGGTATGGAAGGAAAAATACTACAAGAACAGCAACAACACCGTCATGGTACATATCCGGCACCTCAGGGAAAAGATGAGCGGCCCCACTGGTAAATCCGATTTTATTAAGACAGTCTGGGGAGTGGGATATCGGGTTGAGAAATAATTATCGAAAATTAAAATGGAGCCTGATGCTCCGTTCCGTCCTGATGACAGCGCTGTCCCTGATCATTGGGTACGGTATCCTGGTGCTTTTGATCGACGGGATTTTTCAGGACAGTTTCCCAAGGGCGGTGATACAGTTCCTGCAGAGCATGGGGATGGATTATACGAGAGCCAATGAGATTTATGGAATCATCTTTATGGACAACAAGGATCTGTTTGTGGCGCTGGGCTTCATCCTGTTATTTTTAGTATTTTTTTATCTGGCGATGTCCAAGATCACCAGATATCTGGACGACATCGGGGAGGAGATCGGAAACATCATGAGCGATTCCGATGCTCCTGTGACGTTGGTTCCGGAGCTTCGTCCTATTTCGGAAAAACTGAATACCCTGAAGATGACGCTCAAAAGGCGGGAATATGAGGCGATGGAAAGCGAACAGCGAAAAAATGATCTGGTGGTGTTCCTGGCGCATGATTTGAAGACGCCGCTCACCTCCATCATTGCCTACCTGACCATGCTGGACGAACAGCCAGATATGCCGGCGGAGGAGCGAGAAAAATATACGCATATATCTCTGGAAAAATCCTTGCGGCTGGGAGAACTGATCAGCGAATTTTTTGAGATCACCAGATTCAATCTTCAGGACATTGTGCTGGAAAAGGAGAACATTGATATCGGAATGATGTTGGAACAGCTGGCGGACGAAAGTTATGCGGTTCTTGCGAACAAATCCCTGACCTGTACGGTCAATACCAAGGACAATCTGATCGTCAACGGGGATCCGGACAAGCTGGCGAGGGTGTTTGACAACCTTCTCAGGAATGCCATCGCCTACAGCTATCCGGGCACGAATATTGATATCCAAGCGTATCAGGAAAACGAGGACGTTATCATCACGTTCACCAATCAGGGAGATCAGATCCCCCAGCAGAAGCTGAACTTTATCTTCGACAAATTCTACCGGGTGGATAATTCCCGTTCCAGCAGCACCGGTGGGGCTGGCTTAGGGTTGTCCATAGCAAAAGAGATTGTGGAGATCCATGGCGGAGCTATAGCAGCTTCCTCAAGTCCCTTATGCACGCGTTTTACCGTAAAGCTGCCGATGCATAAGGAGGAGAACGAAGCTCCGAAGAAGAAAGGACGCATTGGAAAAGCGTGAGGAGGACATCATGAAAGACCAAAACAGAAAGAAAAAAACGACCGTGGGAGATGTGATTTTCCGCATTGTGTTTTTGGCGGCGCTGGTGGTATTTTGTTACTGCGCTTTCCGCTTGGTGACGATTTTTCTCGCCTATAAAGCGGGAAATGATGAGTACAGCGCCTTGAATGAGCAGTATGTGGACGACAGCTTTGAATTTGGCTCAGGCTCAGGCGGCCAGAGCGATGGAAATGGTTCTGGCGGAGATTCGGCTGGTGGCGAGACGGGAGAAGAGACAGAAGGCGAAACCGAAACGGAACTTGCCACAGATGCGCAGGGCAACCAATATGTCAGAAAGCTTCCTACTATGAAGAATCCCATCGATTTTGAGAGCCTGGATGCGGTCAACAGTGATATTATCGGTTGGATACGGATAGGAGCCCTGGATATCAGCTACCCGGTGGCTCAGTCGGAGGACAACGACTATTATCTGCACCGTACTTTTGAGAAAAAGGATAACTTTGCAGGCTGCATTTTCGTGGATTTTCATAATAGCAGCCAGTTTACGGATCCCAATACCATCGTCTACGGGCATAACATGAAGGACGGTTCCATGTTCGGAAAGCTGAAGCAGTTCTATGAAGAAGGAGTCTATGAGTCCGATCCGTATTTTTGGATTTATACCCCCACGAAGATTTACCGTTATCACATCTTCAGCTGTTCCCAGGTAGGAGCGGTGAGCGAGACTTATCAGCTGACGTTTGCAGATGACCAGGATTTCTTGGACTATATTTCAGATGCATTTGCAAGTTCCGTCGTGGACAGCCAGGAAGTAGAGGTAAAGGCAGGGGACAAGATTGTGACTCTGTCTACCTGTACGGGAGACGACAGCACCCGGTTTGTGGTGCAGGGAGTGATGGATCAGGAATACATCGCAGTGGATTGAGGAGGTTGTAGGTATGGAGGAGAATGTAAGGAAATTAAAGGAACTTATCGATGGCAGCAGCAACATCGTATTTTTCGGAGGGGCGGGGGTGTCCACCGAGAGCGGAATTCCAGATTTCCGTTCCCAGGACGGATTGTACCATCAGAAGTATGACTTTCCGCCTGAAACAATCTTGAGCCATACATTTTTTATGCGTTATCCCAATGAATTCTACCGCTTCTATCAGGACAAGATGCTGGCTCTGGATGCAGAGCCTAATCCTGCCCACCAAAAGCTGGCGCAGTGGGAGATGGAAGGGAAGCTGAAGGCAGTCATCACCCAGAATATCGACGGACTGCATCAAAAGGCAGGGAGCCGTGAGGTTCTGGAGCTGCACGGAAGCGTGCACAGGAATCACTGTATGCGCTGCGGAAAGTTTTATGACGCGGAATATGTGAAAGCCAGCGGCGGGGTTCCCAGATGCCAGTGCGGCGGCCTGATCAAGCCGGACGTGGTACTCTACGAAGAAGGGCTCGACACGGAGCTTTTGAGAAAGGCGATTCAGTATATTTCCGCTGCAGATATTTTGATTGTGGGAGGTACCTCCCTTGTGGTTTATCCGGCTGCCGGGCTGATCGACTATTACCGGGGAGACAAGCTGATCATGATCAACAAATCCGTCACTTTGCAGGACAAGCGGGCAAACCTGGTGGTACAGGGAAGCATTGGAGAGATCTTTTCCCAGATATGAGAAGTGTCATGTGGATGGATGAGAACAAGGAGAGAATATGGAGTATCAGGTAGGAGATATTGTAAAGCTGAAAAAAGTGCACCCCTGCGGCAGCAGCGAGTGGGAGATCCTGCGCGTGGGCGCGGACTTCCGGCTGAAGTGCATGGGGTGCGGCAGACAGATTATGATTGCCAGAAAGCTGGTGGAAAAGAACACCAGGGGGCTCAGGAAACCGTGAGAGGGTGAAGGAAGCTTTACCCTCTTTTCTTTTCTTCCATAATGCTCAGGTAAGCGGGACGGATGATCTTGTCCATATCGATCAGTTCCTCGATCCGGTGGGCGCTCCAGCCCACGATCCTGGCGATGGCAAACAGCGGTGTGTACAGCTCCTGGGGGATTCCAAGCATTTCATAGACGAAACCGCTGTAGAAATCTACATTGGGGCTGACACCCTTGTAAATGTGGCGTTTTTCAGCGATGATTTCAGGCGCCAGCCGTTCGATATCCTGGTAAAGCTTCATGTCTTTTTCTCTGCCCTTTGCGGCAGCCAGCTTTTCTACATAGAATTTCAGGATTCTTTCACGGGGATCGGAGATAGAATAGACGGCGTGTCCCATGCCGTAGATCAGCCCCTTGCGGTCAAAGGCTTCTTTCTCCAGGATCTTTCCGAGATAATTCTTCAATTCGTCCTGGTCATTCCAGTCGCGGACATTCTGACGGATATTCTCCATCATTTCCATGACTTTGATATTTGCGCCGCCGTGCTTGGGACCTTTCAGGGATGACATTGCCGCTGCGATGGCAGAGTAAGTATCGGATCCGGAAGAGGTTACTACACGGGTGGTAAAGGTGGAGTTGTTTCCTCCGCCGTGCTCCATATGCAGGATCAGGGCAATGTCCAGCACCTTTGCCTCCAGGGGCGTGTAGGTGGCGTCGGGACGGAGCAGCCGCAGAAAATTCTCGGCAGTGGAGAGGTGGGGATCCGGCCTGTGGATATACATGCTGTCGTTGTTTTCATAGTGATTATAAGCATGGTAGCCGTATACGGCAAGCAGCGGAAATTCTGCGATCAGCTGGATCGCCTGGCGGATATTTTCTTCCAGGGAATTGGTATGCGTCCCTTCATCGTAGGCAGCCAGGGTCAGGATGCTTCGGGTCATGGAATTCATGATATCCTTGGTGGGCGCTTTCATGATGACATCCCTGGTAAAATTCTGAGGCAGATCCCTCGCCTCTGAGAGCATTTCACAGAACTCCCGGATCTCGTCGGATTCCGGGTATTCGCCGAACAGGAGCAGATAGGCGATCCGCTCGAAGCCGTACTCCCGGTCTACCAGCGAACGGGTCAGGTCGTTGATATGGTATCCCCGGTACCAAAGTTCTCCGTCACAGGGCACTTGGGTGCCGTCTTCCTTCTTCTTGAATGCTACGATCTTGGAGATCCGGGTCAGGCCTGTCAATACGCCTTTGCCGTTTTTATCGCGGAGCCCGCAGTTGACGCCGTACTTTTCATACAGTTCTTTTGGGATTTTGTCGTTGGAATTGCACAGATGCTGCTGTTTTTGGGCATAGAACTCCAATTTTTTTTCATTCATAGGATAGTTCCTCCTTTTTTAATCATATATTCATAAATATTTTATTTTTAAACTATTTGGATAATGAGAAGGAAGCCCCATAGGGCTTTCCGTATGGATACACGGTCAATTCCACAGCCGGCAGGATGCTGATTCGTGTTAAAGAGCGTTGTTGATATTTTGGTTGACTTTTTCAGCAACTTTGACCAGAAGACCCTGCTCTTCGTCAGTAATCCCATCCATGACAATCCGGTAGATCTTCCGGTAGCTTTCTTTAATGGAAGCAATGGCGTCTCTGGCATGTTCAGTCAGATAATTGTGGGTACATCTTCGATCTTCCAGATCCTGCTCCATCCGTACAAACCCCTTCTTCTGGAGACGGCTTAAGGCTTGGGAGATATGGCCTCTTGTAAACATATTCAATTCCATGATACTTTTGGACGTATTATGTTCTCCTGCGTAATCCAGATAAAGCAGGATGTGCATGTCGATCCTGTATAAACCGTACTGTTGTTCCAGTGGCTGCAGCTCTTTCTCCAAAAGCCGGCGAAACTGCATACCATATAAAAGAGTATCCAGAGAAGCATCCATTTTTCTTTTCCTGTCATTTATTTTAAAATTAAACTATTTATGAATAAATATTAGCACACAAACATTCATTTGTCAATGGAAAACGTTTCCCGGAGAAAGTTGGAAAATCCCGAAAAAAGGCTTGCTTTCGTTGTTTTTTTGTGTTATGATTAAAAACCGTGATATATAATTTCCTTGTTCTCCGCGAATCGGAGGGCCAGAGACCATAAGGAGGTGCCAAGAGCATGAACAAATATGAATTAGCACTGGTTCTGAACGCAAAAGTAGAAGACGACGTTAGAACAGCTGCTCTCGAAAAAGCAAAAGGATATATCGCACGTTACGGTGGAACGATCACCAACGTTGACGAGTGGGGCAAGAAGAAGCTTGCTTACGAAATCCAGAAGATGAGAGAGGGTTACTACTACTTCATTCAGTTTGAAGCGGATGCTACCTGCCCGGCAGAGCTGGAAAGACATGTACGCATCATGGATAACGTTCTTCGCTACTTAATCGTCAGACCTGAAGCATAGACTGAAAGGGAGATCGTATGAACAAAGTAATCTTAATGGGGCGTTTGACCAGAAATCCTGAAGTTCGCTATTCCGCTGGGGATAATTCCATGGCGATTGCCAGATATACGCTGGCTGTAGACCGCCGCTTCCGTAGAGGCGACGATGGCAGCAATGCAGATTTTATCCAGTGTGTTGCCTTTGGACGCAGTGCGGAATTTGCTGAGAAATATTTTCATCAGGGGCTGAAGGTATTGGTAACCGGACGGATTCAGACCGGAAGCTATACCAACAGGGACGGACAGAAAGTGTACACTACGGACGTTGTAGTGGAGGATCAGGAATTCGCGGAGAGCAAAGCTGCATCCATGGCAAATGGCGACGGGGGTTACCAGAACAATTATCAGCCATCTGCCCCAGCACCGAGCAAGCCGGAGCCAAGCGCTGCGATCGGTGATGGATTTATGAATATTCCTGACGGCATCGACGAGGAGCTGCCGTTTGATTGATGTAATGAAAAGGAGGTAAATTACCATGGCTTACAACAAAGCTGAGAGACCGGATTCTCCTATGAAGAGAAGAGGAGGACGCAGAAGAAAGAAAGTCTGCGTGTTCTGCGGAAAAGAAAATAACGAAATCGATTACAAAGATGTAAATAAACTGAAAAGATACGTATCCGAAAGAGGTAAGATTCTTCCAAGAAGAATCACCGGAAACTGCGCAAAGCATCAGCGAGCCCTGACCGTTGCGATCAAGAGAGCACGTCACTTAAGCCTGATGCCGTATGTACAGGACTAATCTGTAGAGTTTCAGAGAGCGAGGATACCGCAAGAGCCGCCGGAAACGGCAGCAAAGCGGTGCCCCGCTCTTTTTTTGTGCGATACGCCCGGAGGGCAGCCGCATGGATGGGCAAGCTTGCTTGCAGGTTAGTGTTTCAGCGCTTCCTCTACCTTACTCACAGCAGTCTCCACTGCAGCGCTGTCCCCAAGAATTCCAATGCAGGTCATGTGCTGGGGGCAGCTGCCGAAGAGTTCAAACACCTGGATGTCGGATGCCTTCTGGGCGACATCGCTGGCATAGATCATCTCGCATACATCTCCGTGTACCAAGGCCAGAGCAGGATTATTTTGGAACAGATCCCCGAAGCTTTCTTTTTTCACCCGCTTCCGGATGATTTCTTTGGTACCTTCCGATACAGTTTTCATCACTCTTATTTTTACATCGTGCGCAGCCATAGTTACCTCCTTGGATGAATTTGTTTGGCTCTGAACAGTTACGATAAAAGGAAAACGCCCTGCAAGCATTCAAAGCCTGCAGGGCGTCTCTACGCATTCATTATAACTGATTTTTTCTTTTCAGGCAAGTTTCAGTTTCATACCTTTTTATATGATAAAAAGACTGGAAGAACCCCAGCGGGAACATTTGTTCTAAATGATAATTGAAAAAGAACACTTGATATAGTATAATCAAGCTATAGATATATATAAATCGGGTGAAAACATGCTGGAAAAAGTTGTAGAATTGACAAATAGATATATGCTGAAACTTCCGCTTCTCTTTAATTTGGTGAAGCATCTGTGAGTAACAGCCCTTGCTAGTTTCTTGGAGGAGAACCACATAAATGTATACTCGCTGCGCTCGGCTATGTTCTTTTAGGGTGACGAGATAAGGATTGATCAGGTTATGAAAAAGGATTTTCACCGCTATCCCCAAAATCAAAAGATCTTCAATGTGTGTGACATCCGATTCTATTGCAAAATAAATATAGGAGGGGTTTCAAATGAAAAAGAACAAAATAGCAGCGATCAAGTCTCAATTTGATACAAAGATACATATTCTTGAGGAAAACGATGTGGAATACTGGCTGGCGCGGGAATTGATGCCGCTGCTCGGCTATGAGCGCTGGGAGAATTTCGAGAAGGCAATCAAGCGCTCAATGGAGTCTTGTGATACTTCTGGCATCACAGTCTCAGACCATTTTCGTGAGGTCACGAAAATGGTTCAGCTGGGGAGCGGATCGAAGCGCAACGTCAGGGATTATATGCTCACGCGCTATGCCTGTTACCTGATTGCTCAGAACGGCGATCCAAAGAAAGAGGAGATCGCTTTTGCACAGAGTTACTTCGCTGTGCAAACCAGGAAGCAAGAGCTTATCGAGGAACGCATCGCTTACATAGAGAGAACAGAGGCACGTGGAAGGCTGCGCGAATCGGAGAAACGGCTGTCGCAGAACATCTACGAGCGAGGTGTGGATGATGCTGGATTTGGAAGAATTCGCTCCAAAGGCGATACGGCACTGTTTGGCGGACACACCACGCAGGACATGAAACGTAAGCTTGGAGTGAAGGACAACAGACCGCTTGCGGATTTTCTTCCTACCCTTACAATTGCAGCAAAGAACCTTGCCACAGAGATGACGAACTACAACGTTGAGGAGAAAGATTTACAGGGAGAAACGGCTATTACCACGGAACATGTACTGAATAATTCTTCTGTTCGCTCCATGCTTGGAGAACGTGGAATAAAGCCGGAAGAACTTCCGCCTTCTGAAGATATCAAAAAGCTGGAACGCCGCGTAAAATCGCAGGAAAAGAAAATCGTGGAACAGTCGGGAAAACTTCCCGTCGCCGATGACGAGGGAACACAGTAGGATTAAGTAAAGCGGTGCTGATAGAGGATAATGGAAAAGCTACAAATAGTCCGATTGTGCACCGAGATTTGCGCCAAATTCAGAGTTGGGAAGCCAACGGAATTAGGATTTGAAATTACACTTCATGATAAGATGCCAGAGCATATCACACATTTGAATGGGGATAAATGTCTAGGTTCATGGCAGCAGTTTTGAAACAACCCTGATTGTGGAAAATATGGATAGCGCTTTTCTTACGGTTATGGTAAGATTAGGGATACAGAATATTGAGAAATACAGTTTGGAGGTTGGACGGAATGAAAAAACGGATTGGGATCCTCTGTCTTCTGACAGCGCTGCTTCTCGGCGGCTGCGGGCGCGGAAATGACGAACCGACGAATCTGGATGAAGGGTACACGGCTCTAGAGGAGGAGCGGTTTGATGACGCCATCGCAAGCTTTGATACCGCCATTGCAGAGGTGGAGGACGAGGTTTCTGCTTACCGGGGAAGAGGAATTGCTTATCTGGGGCTTGGCAACTACAGTGAGGCGCTGAGTAATTTTAATCAGGCTCTGGAATCCACCACAGACCGCATGGAAGATACAAGAAAAGATATCCTGTATTACAAGGCTTCTACCCAGTATCAGCAGGAGGACTTTGACGGAACCATTGAGAGCTGTTCTGAGATCCTCCAGATCGCGGATGAGGCAGACGCCCATTATCTCAGGGGCGCCAGCTTTATGGAAAAGGGCGAGGAGGATACGGCGAAGGCGGATTTCGACGCCGCAGTAGCTCTAGCACCTTCCGATTACAGCCTGTATCTGAATATCTATGAATGTTATCGGGAACAAAATCTGTCAGCGGATGGGGATGATTATCTCAACACTGCGCTGAATATCGAAAGCACGGATGAGGCGGATAATTATGACAAGGCAAAGATATACTATTATTTAGAGGATTATGAGCAGGCACAGGAGCTCTTAGGACCGCTGGTGGAAAGCTTGGATGGACCCTCTTTGCTCCTCATGGGTCAGGTCTATCTGAAGCTGAACGATACCGCCCATGCCAGGAGCGTATACCAGCAGTACAAGAGCAGTGTGGGCGAGATCCCGGCGGTCTACAACGGGCTGGTCTTATGTGACCTGGCGGATGGAGACACTCAGAGCGCCATCGACAATGCCCTCACAGGGCTGGAATTGAATGAGGATGATGGGAAGCAGGAGCTTCTCTACAACCTGATCGTGGCATATGAGGAAGCGGGCGATTACGAATCCGCAAAGCAGAGAAGCCAGGAGTACATCTCCCTTTATCCATCTGATGAAGCGGGAGTGCGGGAATATGAATTTTTGATGAGCAGATAAGGAAGGGCTTAAGACGGATGCATGAGATCAAAGAGATAGAAGAACGGCTGATCCTGGTGGGCGTTCAGGAGGATGACTCCTACGATGTGGAGGAATCTCTGGACGAACTGGAGGAACTGGCGGAGACGGCAGGTGCAGAAGCGGTGGGAAGGCTGGTGCAGAAGAGGGAGAAAATCCACCCGGTCACCTATATCGGCAAAGGGAAGATCGAAGAGCTGAAAGACCTGGTGTGGGAGACAGACGCTACAGGAGTGGCATGTGACGACGAGCTCTCTCCGGTGCAGCTGAAGAATCTGGAGCAGGAGCTGGACTGCAAGGTAATCGACCGGACGCTCCTGATTCTGGATATCTTTGCGGCAAGGGCAAGGAGCAGCGAGGGCAAGATCCAGGTGGAGCTGGCACAGCTCAAGTACCGCGCCGCCCATCTGGTGGGAGTGAACCAGTCCCTATCCAGGCTTGGTGGCGGAATCGGAACCAGGGGACCGGGAGAGAAGAAGCTGGAGATCGACCGGCGGCGGATCCGGGAGCGGATCAGCCAGCTGAAAAGGGAGCTGTCTGAGATCCGTCAGCACAGGGAGCTGATCCGGGAGAAACGGAAAAAGAAAAATGTAAAGATTGCCGCCCTGGTGGGCTATTCCAGCGCCGGCAAATCCTCGATCTTAAACCTCCTGACGGAGGCTGACGTGCTGGTGGACGCCAAGCTGTTTTCCACCTTGGATACGACCACCCGGGCGCTGAAGCTGCCCAGCGGGCAGACGGTCTACCTGACGGATACGGTAGGTTTTATACGGAAGCTTCCCCACCATTTGATTGAAGCTTTCAAGAGCACCTTGGAGGAAGTGACTTACGCCGATATTATCGTCCATGTGGTGGACGCCTCCCATCCTCAGATGGAGGTGAAGATGCAGACGGTCTACGATACCCTAAGACAGCTTGGTGTGGAGGATCAGCCGGTGATCACCCTGTTCAACAAGATGGACAAGCTGCCGGATGCAGGGCGCATGAGAGATTTTCGGGCTGACGAGACTATCCGTACCTCTGCCAAGACCGGGCAGGGCATGGAGGAGTTTCAATATGCCTTAGAGGAGCTCCTCCGAAAAGACCAAATCTATATCGAGCGGCTCTACCCCTATGAGAAAGGCGGGCTGATCCAGCTCATCCGCCAGGAGGGAGAACTCTTGAGCGAAGAATATAAGGCGGAGGGGATTGCCGTGAAGGCGTATGTCCCCCGTTCCATCTACGGGAAACTATGAAAAATCAAAGACAGTTTGTCATACAGCCATCCTGCTGTTTGCCTGGATGGCTTTTTCCTGTGCGATACGCCTGGATGGCAGCCGTATAGATGTGCAGGCTTGCGTAGACATGCGGATACCTGACGGGCAGCGGCGCTGAACGTCCAGAGGAAGTTCGCTTAGCGCCGGCCGAAGCGGAGACCAGCGAGTGATCTAGTCACGATCTGACCAGTACAGCGAACGGGAGACGGTTGGGCAAATTTAGGAAATATGCGGGCTTTGGAAAGTCAAGAGGGCAGATCTCACAAAAATCAGGCAAAAAAAGGAAGAGATTTTCTACATCCCCATTTTCATGCCATATTTTGTAACCATCCGCGGTGAAAAAAAGCATGGGAAAAACCGGAAAAACAACGGAGCTGCGCAAATTTCCACCGTTTTTCCAATTTTTGCCAAACCACAATATGTTGTGCATAAAGTGGGAAAAATGACATAGATGTAGTTGATTGGACGGTTGACGCTCAAAATGAAATCTGCTACAATGTACTCAGTCGCCCAAAAAAAGGGGCTGGCAGGTCCGGAGGTTCTCCGGATTTCTTTTGTGTTCTTTGGCGGAGGTTCAAAGGAGATGAAAAGAAAACAAGGGGATAAATTCAGGGGGAATTTGCAAATATAATATGTGACCGGAAGGAGAAGTGTTTATGTTTCAAGTAGAAAAAAGAGACGGCGGAGTCAAGGACTTCGACCTGAATAAGATAACGGGGGCGATCTCCAAGGCTTTTGACGCAGTGCAGATGGAATATAATGACGATATCTTAAGCCTCTTAAGTCTCCGTGTGACCGCGGATTTCCAGGGGAAGATCAAGGATGGAAAGATCGGTGTGGAGAGTATCCAGGATAGCGTTGAGAACGTACTGGTACAGACCGGATATGCGGACGTGGCAAAGGCGTATATCCTTTATCGCAAGCAGCGGGAGAAGATGCGGAACATGAAATCCGCGATCCTGGATTACAAGGAGCTGGTCAACAGCTATGTAAAGGTGGAGGACTGGAGAGTGAAGGAGAACTCTACCGTCACCTATTCAGTGGGAGGGCTGATCTTAAGCAATTCAGGGGCTGTGACTGCCAACTACTGGCTGTCCGAGATCTATGACCAGGAGATTGCCGATGCCCACAGAAACGCAGACATCCATCTCCACGATCTGTCCATGCTGACCGGATACTGTGCCGGATGGTCCTTAAAGCAGCTGATCAAGGAAGGCTTGGGCGGCGTAGAGGGCAAGATCACCTCAGCGCCGGCAAAACACCTTTCCGTGCTCTGCAACCAGATGGTGAATTTCTTAGGGATCATGCAGAATGAATGGGCTGGCGCACAGGCGTTTTCTTCCTTTGACACCTATCTGGCGCCGTTTGTAAAGACGGATCACTTGAGCTATCCGGAAGTCAAGAAATGCATCGAATCCTTTATCTACGGCGTGAATACGCCCAGCAGATGGGGAACCCAGGCGCCGTTCTCCAATATCACACTGGACTGGACAGTGCCCGATGACCTGGCAGAGCTTCCAGCCATCGTAGGCGGAAAAGAGATGGATTTCTGCTATAAGGACTGCAAGAAAGAGATGGATATGATCAATAAGGCATTTATCGAGACGATGATCGAAGGGGATGCCAACGGACGCGGCTTCCAGTATCCGATTCCCACCTACTCCATCACCAAGGATTTCGACTGGTCCGATACCGAGAACAACCGGCTGCTCTTTGAGATGACTTCCAAATACGGAACCCCGTATTTTTCCAACTATATCAACAGTGATATGGAGCCCAGCGATGTCCGCTCCATGTGCTGCCGCCTGAGACTGGACTTGAGAGAGCTGCGCAAAAAGACCGGCGGCTATTTCGGTTCCGGGGAGAGTACCGGAAGCGTAGGTGTGGTGACCATCAATCTTCCGAGGATCGCCTATCTTTCCAAGACGCCGGAGGAATTCTACAAGCGTCTGGATCATTTGATGGATCTTTCCGCCCGCTCCCTGAAGATCAAGAGGGATTTGATTTCTAAATTCCTGGAGGAAGGGCTGTATCCTTATACGAAGCGTTATCTGGGAAGCTTTGACAATCATTTCTCCACCATCGGTCTTGTGGGAATGAATGAAGTGGGACTGAATGCCTGCTGGCTGGGAGAGGATCTGACCTATGAGAGGACACAGGAGTTTGCCAAGGAGGTCTTGAACCACATGCGGGAACGCCTGGTGGATTACCAGGAGGAGTATGGAGATCTGTACAATCTGGAGGCAACCCCGGCAGAATCCACAGCCTACCGCCTGGCAAAACATGACAAGGAGCGGTATCCCGATATCAAGACCGCAGGAAACGAAGGAGATACCCCGTATTATACCAACAGCTCCCACCTTCCGGTGGACTTTACTTCGGATATTTTCGATGCACTGGATATCCAGGACGAGCTGCAGACCTTGTACACGTCAGGGACGGTGTTCCATGCATTCCTGGGAGAGAAGCTCCCCGACTGGAAATCAGCGGCGAACCTGGTTCGCAAGATTGCCGAGAACTACCGCCTGCCCTACTACACCCTGTCCCCCACCTATTCGGTGTGCCGGGAGCACGGCTATATTGCTGGGGAACACTTTACCTGCCCGACCTGCGGCAAGAAGGCAGAGGTTTACAGCAGGATCACCGGTTACTACCGCCCAGTACAGAACTGGAACGACGGCAAGAGTCAAGAATACAAGAACCGCAAGCTGTATGACATTGAGCACTCCTGTTTGAAGAAGGTTCACAGCAGCATTGTCACCATCTCAAAGGACGATGTGGAGGTGAAACCCGTCGAAGGGATCAAATACCTCTTTACCACAAAGACCTGCCCCAACTGCAAGGCTGCCAAGGAGATGCTGAAGGGGGAGAGATGCCAGGTAGTGGATGCGGAAGAGCATCCTGAGCTGGTGAAGAAATACGGTGTGATGCAGGCTCCCACCCTGGTAGTGGTCAATGGAACCAAGGCAAAGAAGTATGTGAATGCATCTAATATTAAGAAGTATGTGGATGCGGTTTCGAGGTGAGGGCAGAGTAAACCTGATACAGCAGGCTGTAATTCCTCCAGTCCGTAATCCGGCAGTCGGACAGAATCATCATCAGGAACCAAATCTTCCAATATCATGTATTATAGAAAACGGACTCTTCGGAGTCCGTTTTTCGTTGATTCTGCAGCAGCACCGATTTTACGCATGAGCCAAGATTTTAAAAACGGTTCCTTGACATTTCTTCATACATATGCAACAATAGTTATATAACGTATGTTATATATAAAAAGCAGAAAGAAGGAGAGCCATATGCCGCCGAAAGCGAAAATTACAAAAGAGATGATTTTAACCACCGTTTTGAAGATTACACGGGAGGCAGGTTTTGGGGCAGTGAATGCAAGGAGTATTGCAGAACAACTGCATTGTTCGACGCGCCCGATCTTTACCTGTTACGAGAACATGGCAGAATTGAAAGCGGAGTTTTTGGATTTTGCGTTTGAATACTACAGCCGATTTGTGGCGGAGTATGGAAAGTCTGAAAAAATCAACCCCTATTTGCTGTTTCCCCTCTCCTATATCGAGTTTGCCAAAAAAGAAACACCTCTGTTTCAGATCCTCTTTGTCAGCGACATGGACTTGGATATGTCAGAAGCCAACGACTTTTACAGAGAACTCGACAACGAAGAAAAAGCCAGGGAATTTTCGCAGATGATTGGCGTTGAGCCAAAACGGGGCAAAGAGATCTTTTTGGATTTATTTCTTTATTCCCATGGGATCGCCGTTTTGACAGCCACCGGAAAACTATCATTAGAAAGTTGCGATTTAGAAAAAATGCTTCAAAATTTCCTGTCTGCCTATATGAGACAGGACCACCAAAAAGGCAGGGATACCCTATGAAAACAAACCCGTATTTGATTGATTTTTACCAGTCCTATGACGAAGATGGGCGTCTGACATCCAGGCATGGTTCCGTTGAATTCCTTACCACCATGCACTATATAGAAAAATACTTATTCCCCGGCGCCCGTATTCTTGAAATCGGCGCAGGAACAGGGCGGTACTCCCATGCCCTGGCACGCCGGGAATATGCGGTTGACGCGATAGAACTTGTGCCTCATAATATTGAGATCTTTCAAAAAAATACCCTGGCAGAGGAAACGGTCACGATTTCTCAGGGAAACGCTTTGGATTTGTCTGTGTTCGCAGACAATCAATATGACATCACCCTGCTGCTTGGTCCGCTCTATCATCTGTATACGAAGGAGGATCAGCGTCAGGCAGTCCGTGAGGCGATCCGTGTTACCAAGCAAGGAGGCATCATTTTTGCCGCCTATGTGATTTCAGACGGCTGCTTGATGGACGAGGGATTCAAACGCAGAAATATCAATGTTGCAGAATATATCAGGAAGGGGCTTCTCGATTCGGAAACCTTTGCCGCAAAATCCGAGCCAAAGGATCTGTTTAAACTTATGCGGAAAGAGGAGATTGACGATTTAATGTCGGCGTTTTCAGTCAAAAGGCTGCACTATGTGGCTTCCGACGGTCCCGCCTTGCTGCTGAGGGAAGAAATGGACGCCATGGATGATGAGACATTCCAGCTGTATTTAAAATATCACTTCGTTGTTTGTGAGCGTGAGGATTTAGTGGGGATTACAAGCCATGCGGTCGATATTTTTCAAAAATGACAGTGTTTTGAAGCCTCTCTTTTTCGTGCAGGGAAAGAGAGGACTTGTCCTTTGCGTGCTGATAAAATGAAGGGGAAAAGGGGGAGAGGAAACATGGATTGGATGGAACGGCTAAACGGAGCGATCCGTTATATCGAAGAAAACCTTACCGAAGAAATTGAATATGAAAAACTCGGGCAGATCGCCTGCTGTTCTGCCTATCATTTTCAAAGAATGTTTGCCTATCTAGCCGGGATTCCTTTGTCCGAGTATATCCGCAGACGAAAGATGTCTTTAGCGGCGGTAGATTTGCAGGAAGACGGTGCGAAAGTCATCGATGTGGCTGCAAAATACGGGTACTCTTCGCCCACTGCATTCAACAGGGCGTTCCAGTCAGTTCATGGGATCAGTCCGTCATCGGTAAAGAATGAGGGAACAGCGATCAAATCATTACCACCGCTTACGATCAAAATCATTGTCAAAGGAGCAGAAGAAATGAATTATCGTATAGAAACCAAAAAAGCGTTTCGTATCATCGGAACATCGTTTACGCTGAGCAGAGAAATTGAGCGGAATTTTGTAGAAGTGCCGCAAATGTGGCAGAGGGCAGTCCTGGATGGCACGATTGAAAAACTCATTTCCCTGATGAACCAAGAGCCCCGGGGAATTTTAGGTATCAGTGCCTGCAGTGATGGCGAAGAATGGCGTTATTATATAGCGGTTTCGTCTTCGGATGATGTAGATGACTCGCTGGAAGAATCGATCATCCCGGGCGGTATGTGGGCGATCTTTCCCGGTGCCGGGACAGGAAAATCCATTCAGGAGTTGGAGAGACGCATTGTAACAGAATGGCTTCCCACTTCCGGCTATGAGTTTGCCGAAGGACCGGACATTGAAGTCTACTTTCAACCTGATCCGCAGAATACAACCTATGAGGTATGGATACCTGTAAAGAAAAAGCAGGCGTAACCGTTTTTTGTCAATTGGTGATGGTGCTTTTGACCAAGGAAATGTCAGAAAGAATATTATAAAAAGGATGTTGGAGTCTTGCATGGTGGGCAGGAATAAACGTGAACAGATAAAATATTAAGATATAAGACATTAATATATAAAGTACATCGGTGCTGGAATGTACAGATTGGTCTTATGTCAAGATTATGGTGGCGCCAAGTGTGCAGGACATGGGGAATAGAAAGCATAAGATCTTAGTAAACGGTTCTCTGGTTTAAAGATATTGCAGCATATATGGTGAGGTAGTGTGGTTGAATAAGAATTCTTTTTGAGTTTAACAGTACTGACGGGGAGATTGCTTCGGGGAAAGGATACTTGCCGATTTCGAGGGTTGCTCCTATGTCAAGGCAGAGTTGAGGAAGTACCCTTGGGAAAAACCTTTTGTCAATTTGAATCGTAGAGCCAGCGGGGGAAGTACCCCCTAGAATGAGGAAATGAAGATTTGAATCGTAGAGCTGCCCGGG
>DVFT01000001.1 GCA_018713105.1 Candidatus Limivivens merdigallinarum
GATGCAACTATTGAGGAGGGGAGTGAAGATGAGGACGAAAGTCCTCGTACATATGTCCTAAGTATGGATTATAGCAATATAAGTGTGACAGCAAAAAACGCCTATCAAAGTTACGTTCTGCACAGGCAGCAATTGCAAGCAAGAAAGCAAACTAATTGCATATCTTTAAAAATGACGCCCTGTTCTTCGGAACAGGGCGTTTTGCTGCCAGCAGAGAATTTAGATCAGATGCTTCTTGTTGTGGATTTTCCAGAAGAAATCCCGTATAATGGATGTCAAAGAAACGGGGAAGGAGAGATAGAGAGTGTATCGCTACCAAATCGACCAATGGCTGTTGTTTTTTTACTTTTACTGTTTTGTCGGATGGGTCTGGGAATCTGCTTATGTATCTGCAAAGAAAAAGAGGTGGGTGAACCGTGGATTCATGCAGGGACCTTTTCTGCCTATTTATGGTACCGGCGCCATCGTGATCCTGTTGGCTACCATTCCAGTGAAAGATCGCCCGTGGCTTGTCTTTTTGATGGGAATGGCGGCGGCGACGGTGCTGGAATACATTACCGGTGTCTGCATGGAAAAGCTTTTCCATGTGAGATACTGGGATTACAGCAAAAAGCCGCTGAATCTGAACGGGCATATCTGCCTGGGAGCTTCATTGGGTTGGGGAGTCTTTTCTGTTCTGCTGGTAGAAGTCATCCATGTGCCTGTGGAGCAAGCCATTTTTCTAATCCCCCAGATGTGGTCTGAGATTCTCTCCCTAGTGCTGACTGTGGGGGTGACGGCTGATTTTACCCGCTCCTTCAGCGAGGCGATGGATTTGAAAGAGGCGTTGGCACGTCTGACCAGCAGCAACGAACAGATCCGAACCCTGCAGAAACGCCTGGAGGTGGTGAGCGCTTTCGCCGGGCAGAGCCTGGAGGAATACCAGGAGCTGGGACTATCCAAAAAGCGTCAG
Source organism: Candidatus Limivivens merdigallinarum (assembly GCA_018713105.1). Taxonomy (GTDB): domain Bacteria; phylum Bacillota; class Clostridia; order Lachnospirales; family Lachnospiraceae; genus Limivivens; species Limivivens merdigallinarum. The sequence goes on from DVFT01000001.1 coordinate 953, forward strand.
TTTGAGGCAAAGCTGGAGCTGTGGCAGGAGCGTAGGAGAAAGCAGCTGGCAGAGCTTTGGTCAAAGGTCAATGAGTCCATAGAAAAAGGGAAGGATAAAGCGGACGAGCTTCAGGATTATAAGAATCAGGTGGAGCTTGAGATGAGAAATCTGGAAGCCAGGACCAAGAAGCTCTATGGCCATGCGGCAAGGCTATTGAAACGAAACCCGGATTCCGTGTCTAAACGGTACGGGGAAGCGCTGCAGCAGCTGAAAGATCTGATGAAACCAAAAAAATAGATTGCAGATTGACAAAGAATCCCTGCATTGCTATAATACACTAAGGACGAGGGTGTTCTTGTGAAGCGGTATGACCGCTTGATAAGTATGCCCTTCTTTCTTTTTGTGGTGAGAACATCTGAATTCTAGGAGGAAATGAAAATGGATGGTTACAGCCGTGACGAAATTCTGGAAATGGTGGAGGAAGAGGACGTGGAGTTCATCCGGCTCCAGTTTACAGATATGTTTGGCAATCTGAAAAATATTGCGGTAACCTCAGGGCAGCTTACGAAGGCTCTGGACAATGAGTGCGGGATCGATGTCTCTTCCATTGCGGGGTTTGAAAAGACAGAAGGTGAGGAGCTGTATTTATATCCGGATTACAGGACGTTCACGATCCTACCCTGGAGACCGCAGCAGAACAAGGTGGCGCGTCTGCTCTGTGATATTGGGACAGCAGATGGGAAACCCTATGAGCTGAGCTGCAGAAGTATTTTAAAGAAGGTGCTTGAAAAAGCAGCGGAAGAGGGCTATGAATTTTACGTGGAGCCGGAGTGTGAATTTTTCCTGTTTCACACGGATGACAATGGAGTTCCCACGACGCTGACCCATGAGAAAGCGGGATATATGGATCTTAGCCCGGTAGATTTGGGAGAGAATGCCAGGAGGGATATGGTATTGACCCTGGAGGAGATGGGCTTCAATGTGATCTCTTCCTATCACGAGGCGGCGCCTGCGCAGCATGAGATTGATTTTAAGGCGGGTAAGGCGCTTCGGAGTGCGGATATGCTCATGACGTTTAAGATGGCAGTCCGTACCACGGCAAAAAGACATGGTCTCCATGCCACCTTTATGCCGAAGCCCAGAAGCGATTTCAACGGTTCGGGAATGCATATCAGGATGAGCCTGTGGAAAGATGGAAAAGAGGTCTTCCAAGATCCGTCCGACGCGAATGGATTAAGTGAAGAAGGATACTATTTTATCGGAGGACTTTTGGAGCACTGCCGCGCGATGATGGCGGTCACCAATCCTCTGGTCAATTCATACAAAAGACTGCTCCCGGGAAATGCAGCTCCCACGCAGATCTCCTGGTCCAGGGATGAGGAAACCTCTCTGGTAGGGGTAAAGAAGCGGAGAAATGAGAGCCTGAAGATCGAGCTTCGGAGCCCGGATGCTTCTGCTAATCCATATCTGGTATTAGCGCTCTGTCTGGCTGCAGGCATGGATGGAATCCAAAAAAGGCAGAAACCTTCCGAAACATCGGAAAAGCTTCCGGAGAATCTGAAGGAAGCCCTGGAGACCTTTGGAAAAGATCCATGGGTCAGAGAGACTTTGGGGGATAGGTTCTGCGAGCGCTATCTGAAGGCAAAGGAACAGGAATGGCTGGACTATGTAGGTCAGATCAGTGATTGGGAAAGAGAACAATATCTGTATCGGATCTAATGGACAGGGGATTCGTTTCAGATATGGAAAGTAAGGCGGGAGATGGATGAGCAGTATTCTGATTGTATTACCGAAAATTGAAGACGCAAGAAAAATCCGGGATCTCCTGCTGCGCCAGGGATTTGACGAGGTTCGGGTATGCAGCTCCGGGGCAAAGGCACTTTCCGAGATCAGTCACCTGGAAAGCGGTGTCGTGATCAGCGGGTGCCGTCTGGCAGATATGAATTACACGGAACTTTTGGAATGTCTGCCCAATTATTTTGAAATGCTGCTGATCGGTTCCAGGGCAGTCTTAAGCGATCGGTGTGAAGGGGTTCTGGCGCTTGCCACACCCTTAAGGGTCAGCGAACTTGCCGACACGCTCGGTATGATGCTGCGCCAGCTGGAGAGAAGAAAGAAAAAAGATCGGAAGAAACCGAAGAAACGCAGTGAAAAAGAGGAAAACTACATCCGCAATGCAAAATTCCTTTTGATGGAGCGAAACTGCCTTACGGAGGAGGAAGCACACCGGTATCTGCAGAAATGCAGCATGGATTCCGGGACAAATCTGGTGGAGACTGCCCAGATGGTTCTGATGCTTCTGTACGACAGTGTCTGAGTAAAAGAAAGAAGTAAAATGGAGATATAAAGGAGAAGAGACATGTTTACGATCAATGAGAATTATCTGAAATTACCAGGAAGCTATCTGTTTTCCACCATTGGGAAAAAGGTAGCGGAATACCAGGCGGCAAACCCTGAGAAACCGATTATCCGCTTAGGGATCGGAGACGTGACGCAGCCGCTGGCTCCGGCAATTGTTGAGGCTCTCCACAAGGCGGTGGACGAGATGGGAAAGGCAGAGAGCTTCCATGGATATGCACCGGATTTGGGGTATGACTTTTTGAGACATGCCATTGCAGAGAATGATTATAAGGCGCGGGGATGTGACATTTCCGAGGATGAGATCTTCGTTTCAGACGGTGCCAAAAGCGATTCCGGGAACATCCAGGAGATTTTCGGGATGGACAACCGGGTTGCCGTGTGCGATCCGGTCTATCCGGTTTATCTGGACAGCAACGTGATGGCAGGACGTACCGGAGTTTACCGGGAGGACAAGGGCTGCTTTGACGGCGTGATCTATATTCCCTGCACGGAGGAGAACCATTTCGTGCCGGAACCGCCCAAGGAAGTGCCGGATCTGATCTATCTCTGCTTCCCCAACAACCCAACCGGAACGACCATTACCAAAGAGCAGCTTCAGGTGTGGGTAGATTATGCCAATAAGAACGGTTCCGTCATCATTTATGACGCAGCCTATGAAGCTTACATTACGGAAGAACACGTTCCCCACAGCATTTACGAATGCGAAGGGGCAAGGACCTGTGCCATTGAGATCCGCAGCTTTTCCAAAAATGCCGGATTTACCGGCGTACGTCTGGGCTTTACCGTAGTCCCGAAGGATCTGAAATGCAATGGAACTTCTGTGAGAGACCTGTGGGCAAGACGCCATGGCACCAAATTCAACGGTGCTCCCTATATTGTCCAGAGAGCCGGGGAAGCAGTTTATTCTGAGGAAGGGAAAAAGCAGCTGAAAGAGCAGGTAGCGTACTATCAGAGAAACGCCAGAGTGATCTACGATGCACTGAAAGATTTGGGTTATACCGTGTACGGCGGTGTGAACGCCCCCTATATCTGGCTGAAGACACCGGATCACATGGGATCCTGGGAATTCTTTGACTATCTGCTGGACAAAGGAAATATTGTGGGAACCCCTGGATGCGGATTTGGAAACTGCGGGGAAGGGTATTTCCGCCTGACTGCCTTTGGAAGCTATGAGAACACCTTGGAGGCTATGGAACGGATCAAAAAGCTTTAAGAGATAGAAAAGAAAAAGAGAAGCACCATCCGGGAGCGATCTGAACGCCCTTTGGATGGTGCTTCTTTTGATAGCAGGAATCCATACCTTAAGCGAAGTGGAAACGTTTGGCACGTTCCTCTGCAATGCGGACGGTCTCCTCGGAAGGGTTGGAGATCACGCCGGCGAAAAAGATCTTGCAGGGAGGTTCCTCACGGACCGCCTCCACTGCGGCAGTCACGGCGGCAACGCTGCCGGTCATAATCAGCAATACATGACCTCCGCATTTATAATCCCAGGTGAGGAAGCTCACCTCTGCGGTTTTCAACATTTTGTCTGCGGCAGCGATCGCATTGGAGCTGCCCAGGACTTCTACTAATCCAAATGCTCCATATCTCATAATCTGTCTCTCCCATATGAATCTGATCGGCGGGTTACTTATTGATGGTCATAGCGATGGAACGTTCTGTTCCCTCTGCCGGAGAAGCGATGACCGTATGGTGGGTAACCTTAGCCAGCGGCTCTGCCACCCGGAGAGCGGCTTCCATTGCCGCCTTCACATCTGAGACGCTGCCTCTCATTTTCACACAGGCGCCTGCGCCCAGACGGTTTCTTTCCACGCCCTGAATCTGTACGCTCGCCGCCTTGGAAGCTGCGTCGAGGGCAACAAAGCAGGCACCGAGAGAATCCAGTTCAAAGATGCCGATGGCCTGTCCCTGATAATCCATATTTTTATCCTCCTTTTCGATGTGCTGACTCGTACATAATCGAAATAATATTTCATATACTACTCCTATTATAATGTGTTTTCCGGGAAAAGACAACAGAATAATTTTGTTTTGCGTTGCTTTTTTTGACTTTTCTTGGTATTTCGAAAAAGCTACCGGTTGAAACCGGAGTATGTTATAATTGGCATAAGTTGGCCGGGGCAGGCAGAGCTTTGCCAGATGGCAGCGATGTGTATAAAAATATATGATATAAGCAGAAAAGGAGGCAGACAATGAAGAAAAGATGGCTGGCGGTGGTCATTCTTGCTGTATTGGCGACCGTGCTTTATGTGGGAGCTTCAGAAAGCAGGAAGGAAGAAGAAGTCAAAATGACTGCCATGTATTTGATATTGGGGGAGGATCACTTTTTGTTTGTGGACACCAAGACGGATACCCCCTTCTATGCGCCGATCCCGGAGGAGCTGTTGGATGAAAACAGGGAGGAAATGGAAGAAGAGGAGCTTGAAAACGGCGACATCCTGGAAATTTATGGAAATGGTATTATGCTGGAGAGCTATCCGGGGCAGTATCCGGGAGTTACCAAAATGCAGCGGGTAGGAAAAGGGGAGGAAGCACAGATTCAGGAATATGAAAAGATGCTGGAGCCGCTCAATGCAGAGACGGACGAAACGGAACTTCCCAGTCTGTCCATCACCTACCGCACGGAGGATGCGATAGTCACGTCTATCACCACAGAAGGCAGCTACTCCTTTGAGGTGGAACAGGAAGAAGGCACAGTTGTTCAGGAAGAAGGGACGAGCCCCCCTGTCCTTTATATCACCGACCTGATCGAGTGTGCAATCCCGGAGGACACAGAGATTGAATTGATGTTTTCGCGCACACCGGAATCCCTTCAGGTAACCCGTTATCCCTTAGAGCTTCGGGAGGAGAGGATGGAAAGCCAGGCGGAGTCAGAGACCGGCAATCCTTCCGGAAATGACCTGGAAACGGAGAACAGTGAGAGAAAGATGTCAGAGGAGCTCCCGGAGGGAGAGGACGTGGCGGTGGAAGTTGCAGAAGAGGACGGGGAAGAGACCATCGCCATTGGCTCGAAGCCCGGCTATGTCTATCGGATCCAGGCGGAATTCGAGAACGGGTCTATGGAATATGGGTTTATGAATACGGCGGAAGAGTGAACCTGAAAGAACTCAGAGTTAAGCTTAGGTACAGCGAACTGTTTACAAGTTCAAGTTCGCAGTGCCTGAGCTTTTTTGATTCATCTGTGAATTTTCTGAATTTGTTTAAAAATACTGCGTGAAGAAGAATTTATTGATGGAAACCCTGTTGACATGCTATAATATTTGCAGATTGGAGGGGAATATGAAAAAAAAATATCACAAGCTGTTTTCGAGTGTGAAAAATAGGATCTTAATTATCTTTGCAGGCTGTGCAGTGATTCCTAGCCTGATTTTTATTGGTGTCTTTATGCACAGTTACTCATCTTATATTCTGGAAAATACCGTTTCCACACAGAAAAATATCTTGAATGAGATCAATAAAAACATCAATCAGTATCTGAACGGCTATAAAGATACCTCCATGAACATTTATTATAATTCAGCAATCAGGCTTTATCTGAATAAAGGGAATTATGAGGAAAAATCCAGCTATCTTCCTTCATTTCTGGCAGGAATCGTCAACTCAGAGAAGTATATTGCCGGGGCAGTGATGAAGATCGAAGAACAGTATTACCAGGCGGGCTATGATTATCAGGACCTGGAGTCTTACATAGAAAAATGGAAAGACGACATTGTCGAGAAAAAAGGAAGGGTGGTGTGGTTCCCTACGGAACAGTTTGCCTGTGCCTATGGTCAGAAACCCAGCCAGTTCGTGATGGCAAGGGCGGTTAATTCACCTACGGAAACCATCGGAGTGCTCCTGTTCTTTATTTCCACAGAACTTTTCAAGAATTGTTTTGATAACCCATTGTTTGAAGAACATGAAACCTCTTTTTATCTGTTGTCAGAGGAATGTCAGGTGGTGAGCAGCAACCAGGAGGAGGTAATTTCCCAAACCATGGAGAAGCCTCTTTTCCAGGAAGCTGTCGCGTTGGGGGAGGGAGATTTCGTATACACAGAGCAGGAGACAGGTGAGAGAAGCATTGTGGTCTGCACCCATTCGGATGTGAGCGGCTGGACTTTGATGACGGTTACAACGGAGGAGGAGGCATTTCAGAAACTGCATACCATCCGTAAAATGGCTGTCATCATCATTTTGATATATATGGGTTTTGTTTGCCTGGCTTACTGGGTACTGTCACATTTTGTCTTTCACCCCCTTGGCGGTCTGGCAAAAGGAATGAAGGAGGTTTCAAAAGGAAAGTTTAAACGGATTTCAGAATCACAGAAAGCAGAGGGAGAACGTCAGGATGAAATCAGCTATCTGATCCATCGGTATAATGTCATGGTGGATGAAATTGAAAAGCTGATGTCCCAAATCCGAGAAGAGGAAAAAGCCAAAAATGATGAAAGGATGAAAGTGCTGTCCATGCAGATCAGTCCCCACTTCATCTATAATACGCTCAATACCATCAAATGGATGGCATCTGCAAATCGGCAGAGCAATATTTGCAGGATGGTAGAGTCGCTGATCAAAATCATGAGAAGCGTTACCTATTCCACCAACGAAGAAATTCCGTTAAAGGAGGAAGTGGAGCTGTTGGAATGCTACGTTTATATCCAGAAAATGCGCTTTATGAATTTTGAAGTGGAATACGAGATACCAGAGGAGCTTATGATGGCAAAGGTGAATAAGCTGGTGCTGCAGCCGTTTGTCGAAAATGCAATTCTCCATGCATTTCGGGATCAGGAAGAAATGGGGATGATTCGGATCACAGCCAGAGAAGAAGAACGTCTGTTGGTGCTTATGGTGGAAGATAATGGAACAGGCTTTGACTGCCAAAAAGTGATGGATAACCAAATACCGGAGAAGAAAGACCATATTGGGATCAGGAATGTCCACGAGCGGATCCGCCTGAATTATGGGGAAGAATTTGGTGTCCGGATAGAGAGCGGAGAGAAGAGAGGAACGTTGATTACTATCAGGCTGCCGCTGATTAGATAGGAGGAAAAGGATGATCCATGTAGTGATTGTTGAGGATGAATTGTTAGTGCGGCTGGGAACCAAGCTTTGTCTGGATGGCTATGAAAGCCGAATTACGGTGGATGCAGTATTTGATACGGGAGAGGATGCGGAAGATTATTTTGGCAGCCACACAGCAGATGTTTTGGTGACAGATATCCGGCTCCCCAAAATGAGCGGTCTGGAGTTGATTCGCAGGATTAGGGAGGAGCATATGCATATGGGTCTTCTGGTGCTGAGCTGTTATGAAGATTTTTCCTATGCAAGGGAAGCCATGGAATTGGGCGTGGATAAATATCTGCTGAAGCACGAGCTGACCGGAGATGACCTGCCACGAGCTGTCCTGGAGGTGTACGAGAACGGGAAAGGATTTTCGGCAAGGCAGGAGATCAAAACGCACTTTCCAGAGCGGGACGAGGGTGTTGCCGCCTATGCAGGATACCGGATCGGTTATTTGATTCTCCGGGGGGAGGAGGATGACAGAAATGCAGATTCAAGGCAGGTGGATTTTGAGGTGCTGAGCGGCATTGTCCAGAAGCTTCTGAATGTGGGAAAGCTGGGAGAATGCTTTTTGCGCCATGGAGAAGAAGTGTTTTTGGTTTTTCACCGGGAAGAACGGATTTCGGAGGAAGAATTTCGGGGAAAACTGCGTCTTTTTTTTCAGCGGTTGGAAAGAAATCTGCAGAACTACTTTAATAAAAATACTTATCTCACGCTTTCGGAGGAATTCCAGTCTATGAAGCAGATCAAGGAATTTTTCTCTGAGACACAGAGTTGGTCCTATGTCTCCTTTTATTATGAGGAGTCAAAGCTTTTTGAAACAGATTTGCTGAAACGGCGCTGCTTGGCGGTGCCGGAGCTTAAGATTGTCCAGAACGACTTATTTACCGAAAAATGGTTTGAAGAAAATAAGAGAAAGATCCGGGATTTCTTTTTTCAGGCAAGGAAGAACATTTCTGATGTTACTATGCTGAAAGGGAAAGTGGTCAAGTATTTCTATGGCTTGGAGGCTCTGTATCCGGATGCAGAGGGAGGAAAACTTTTTCGCGATTATAAAGAGCTGGATGCATTTGACTCCTCATCCTGTATGGAAGGGTGGCTTTTGGGATTGCTGGAGCAGATGGAGGGGAAATTGGCACGGCAGAAAAATCAGATCGAGTCCATAGAGCAGTTTGTAATGCAGCATTATGCGGAGGACATGAGCCTTGAAAGGATGTCTTCCCAGTTTCATATGAGTATGACGTATTTCTGTCAGTATTTTAAGAAAAAGAAAGGGATCAGCTTCGTACCCTATGTAAATAGCATCCGCATGGAAAGGGCAAAGGAACTTTTGAAGGATCCGGAGGTTTCGGCGGAAGAAGCGGCGGAAGCAGTGGGAATTGCAAACACGAATTATTTTATAAGGCTGTTTAAAAAAACAACAGGGAAAACCGTGGGAGAATACAGAAAAAACATAAAATAGTGAAAAAATAGCAGAAAATTGAATAATGAAATAAAAAAAGAAAAATAATGAATCGGGATCGAAAGTCTCTGCATCGCCTCCAACATACAAAAATGGTAAACTAAATACTATCAACAAGGAAACGAAGGAGGTAGATGAGATGAAGAAGAAAATGCGTTATTTGTCAGTGATTCTGGCAGGAAGTATGGCAGTGGGAGTTCTCGGCGGTAATTTGACGGCTTTTGCCGAGGAAGGAACGGAGAACGCAGAAATCAGCGGAAGCCTGGTGATCTGGGAACATACCGCACAATTTGAAGCTCCGTTAAAGGCAGTCATCGAAGGCTTTCAAGAGCTTTATCCCAATGTGGATGTGGAATACCAGATCAAGACATCTGATCAATATTACAATCTTCTGCAGACTGCCATGCAGGCAGGGGAGGCGCCGGATCTGTTCTGGACCAATGGAACGGCGACAACAAATATGCAGGTTTATGCGGAACAGGGGCTTCTGATGGATCTGACAGACAAGGTGGACTTCTCCCTGTATGACGGAACGAATGCTATGAGTATCTGCAGCATAGACGGAACAGCATGGGCGACACCGACGGCAGAGCTGGGAGGCAGAGCCTGCTTCTACAACAAAGACATTTTTGAGGAGCTGGGGCTTTCCGTACCGACTACTTTCTCAGAATTTGAGGCAAGTCTTCAGACAATAGCAGATGCCGGGTATGTACCGATTTCTTTCGGCGCTTCAGATCCTTGGCAGGTATTATTCCAGTTTGAACCGCTTCTGGCAGCGATGCACCTGGATTGGCTGGATGAATACATGGAAACTGGCACAGTCGAGGTCAATGATGAAAGAGTGGCTGAAGTGTTCAACAAGATGCTGGATTGGGCAGATAAGGGTTATTACGGAGCCGGATACACAGGAGTTGACGGTTCTGGCGCACTTTTGGCATTTTCAACAGGGGAAGCGGCAATGACCATCGATGGAACCTGGAACATTCAGACAATCCAGGAGAACAATCCGGATCTGAATTTAGGAGCATTCCAGGTACCCTGTGAGGATGGAACGAAACCCTTCGTAGGTACCAGCTCCTGCGGATTTTCCGTTAGCGCAAACACAGAGAATGAGGAGGCAGCTTTGGCATTTGCCAATTATTTTGCCGGTCTGGAAGGTCAGACGAGATGGATTGGCGCTTTGGAATCCATTCCTTGCACACAGGAGATCGTATCAGAGAATCCTGTAATCAATGAAATTGCTGATTTTGACGTGCAGACAGAGAGTTATTACAGTATTCTAGGATATCTGGAAGGTGATGGAGAGAGCCCGAGAAACGTATGGGAAGAGGATCAATGCAAGATTTTCAGCGGTGGACTTTCGGTTCAGGAGTTCGTAGACGAACTGCAAGCATTGATTGGATGACAGGATGATCTCTGAAGGGTACTGCAAGAAGCGGTACCCTTTTTTTAAATGGCTCATCTATCGAGGGAAAGGAGACGGCAGAATATGAAGAAAAGAAAGGCATACATAGGATTTATCACTCCTGGATTTTTACTTTATACGATTTTTATGATTGTCCCGATTATCTGTGCAGTTTATTACAGTTTTTTTGATTGGAGCGGAATCGGACCGATGGAGTTTATCGGTCTTG
>DVFT01000104.1 GCA_018713105.1 Candidatus Limivivens merdigallinarum
TAATCTATCTGGAAATCTGTCAGGTTTTGCTTTAAGTATTTTAACAGCCGGATTAAAGAATGGGTCTTCATCAAATCGGTAGGACAAGAAGGACAATAGATGGAAATAATATGTTTCAGATATCTTTCGCAAATATTTTGAGCAAGACTTGCCATAGCATTGCTGATCTGTTTATTGTCAACGGCAAATTTCAGAAAATTAAAATCATTATCAGCTAGGGAATAGTAGGTTATTTCCTTTTCCATAAGACCACCCCGTCTTTCTTTACTTCTTCAGAAAATATGCGATCCATTTTATCGTGTTGTTGATAAAATTTCAAATCTACTTCAGGAAGCAGATAGGTTTTTTCATCAATTAGAGAGCGGATTTTGCGGATATCTTCTGGCTGGAGCCGCTCATTGGTTAAAACAATTAAATCAATATCACTATCGGCTTTGTAATCACCCCGGGCAAAGCTGCCGTAGACAATAATCCGATCGATTTTTGAATAGTATTTACTATTTAATAATGCGGTTAAAGTATAGTCTATTGAAGTTACAAAATTTTTTTCACGTACTTGTGACAGATTCTCGATAATTTCAGAAATATCTTCCATATTTGAACATCACCCCATAAGCAAGCTTTCCGGAAATATTTTTATCCAAGGGTATTATAGCAAAAAATCTTTCGTCTGAAAACAGCCGGATTAGGAAATTGGACAAGTTGTTCATAATAATGTTATTTTACACCACAGAAATAGTATTTTTTACGAAGTATCTCCTTTAAAATAGAGACATCAAATGTAAATTATGACAAAGAAAAGAAAGGAGATTTTTATGAAAGCAAAATCAATGATCGCGCTTCTGCTCGCAGTGTCTATGATGACGGGCAGTATGTCAGCTGCCGTATCAGCTTCGGAGGCGGATACAGCAGATTCTTTTGCCGCAAGGTTATCGGAAAAGTATCTGGAACCAGGGATTGAAGACAGGACAGAATTGCGATGGTGGATGGGGGAAGGCCTCCATACAGATGAGACGCTGAAGGAGGAGATCCAGGCAATGTATGATGCCGGATTCCGGGGATTTGAACTGTGCCAGCTCAATGACAGCAATGTGGATGCTACAAAGTACGGTTACGGTTCCGAACAGTGGAACCATGATTTCCACCTGGTGTTGAATACAGCGCTGGATTTGGGGATGACGCTGGGGCTTACCAGCGGAACCAACTGGAATACGGCTAATATTCCAGGACTAGACCCGGATTCCCAGGCGGCAAACCAGTGTATTTTTGAAACGGATGAAATCCTGGAGGCAGGACAGTCCCGTTCCGGAGAGATTCCTTCTTCAACCACTGTGGAATCCTGGGGGCAGACCTCGGAGGTCAAGGTGCGGGAAAAAGCGCAGTTTGTAGGCGCGTATGCTTATAAGATGATCGATGATACTACCATTGACAGCAGCACGATGATCGACCTTACAGACCAGGTGGTTCTTGGGGAAGGAAGCAATGTGGGAACGCTGGATTACCAGGCGCCGGATGATGGGAAGTATCTGATCGCTTATTACTGGCAGCAGGGAACTGCACAGGAAGCCAGCCCTGCCGCAGAACCGGCATACTGCATTAATTATTTCGATGAACGGGGCGTTGAGGCGCTTAAAGAGTACTGGCTGGAGCATGTCCTCAACGATGAAGAACTGAATGAGAAAATCAAGAACGGCGACGTCCAGCTATTTATGGATTCCCTGGAATTCAATGCAGGAGACGGTATCACCAACTGGACGGAAGATTTCAAAGAGGAATTCGAAGCCAGAAAAGGATACGACTTTACTCCGTACCTGATCTTTGCAAAAGGGCTTCCGGATTTGTGGACTTGGGAAGAGGATTCCAAGATCCAGGGAACCTATCTTCTGGATGACGAAGACCTTGGACAGAAAGTAATGAATGACCTTTTTGACGTGCAGACGCAGCTTTACAGGGAAAAAATGCTGGAACCGTTCAAGGAATGGCTGAATTCTTATGGAATTACCCTGCGTATGCAGGCTTCCTATGGAAAATATCTGGAAGTATCCGAAGCCATGATGGATGTGGATTATCCAGAGACGGAAAACCGCGTATTCCGCAACCAGGTGGAAATGTACCGTTTGATGACAGGCGGACCTCATCTCCAGAACAAGGTTCTCTCTTCTGAGACAGGAGGATTGAATAGTTCCGCTTATTCCTATACATTCCAAAGGCATCTCCAGGAAGCCTATGTGCAATATGCGACAGGAATCAACCGTATGGTATGGCATATCTGGGCGGCGAAATACGGTTCAGACGTCCCGGAAGGAACGGATACTTCTGAAGGCGGATTCTTCGGGCCGGTTCCCATGGATTGGCCGGGATATGAAGGCGGTATGGCTCAGTTCTACAAATTCGGAACCAGGGAGCCGTCTTATTCTGAATACAAAGAATTCAACGATCATCTGGGAAGGGTTCAGGAATTCTTAAGGGAAGGAAAAGCACGTGTAGACGTGGGAATGCCTTATATTAAATATGACCAGCATCTTGTAGACTCTATTGAAGATCTGGAGGTAGATGGAAACTGGCTGAAAGAGCATGAAAGCATGTTCTTTGATTCCACAGAGCTTCAGGACAATGGATATACCTATGATTATTTCAGCCCGGACTTCCTGACGGCAGACGAAGTTTCCTATAATGAGGAGACTGGGACGCTGGAGCTTGCCGGATACCAGGCAATCGTACTGTGGCAGGATAAGCTGACCACAGACGGCGCAAAAGCCCTTTTGGATTATGCAAAACAGGGACTTAAGGTTGTCATTGTGGACGGCGCGGCAGTGGAGACTCCTTATAATGATCATGGTGAGGAAGAGCTGGCAGCGACAATTTCTGAGATGAAAGAGCTTTCCAATGTGGCGACGGCAGCGACAGCAAACGATGTTATGGAAGCGCTGCAGTCTTTAGGCGTAGAACCCTATACAGCCTTTGAAGAAGCCAACCAGCAGCTTCTGACCCAGACCCGCCAGGATGAAGAAAACAATAAGTATGTCTACGTATACAACTACTGTGACGGCGCAACCCACAATGAGAATAACGAAGACCATGGGGACACCATTACCACAGAAATCAAAGTAGACGGAACGTTCGTACCTTATCAGATTGATGCCTGGTCAGGAGAAATCATCCCGTTGGCAGAATACCGCCACGAAGACGGGCGTACGGTGATCCCAGTGACGTTGGATTACGGCGACATCGCATTATATGCCTTTGAAAATGTGGAGGAAGATCCCTATCATCTGGAGAGCAGCGATGCTGATAAGGCGGTCAGGACAGAAAACGGCGTAAAGCTTGTCATGACGGAAAGCGGTACCTACCAGGCAACGGACAGCAACGGAACAGCCCATGAAGTCATTGCGGAAGTACCGGAACGCTATGAGATCACAGATTGGGATCTGACGGTGGAATCCTGGACGCCTGGAGAAGAGGTGACCCGTGAGGAAAACTTGGAAGACTCTGACCTTACGACCGTAGAATATGGATATGAAACCCAGAAAACAGATATTAACGTTCATCTGGATACTTTGACAACCTGGGATCAGATTCCGGAGGTAGGAAAAGAGGTATCCGGCAAAGGAACTTACACCGCCACCTTCAATTGGGATGGAAGCGCAGACGGAGCATACCTGGATCTTGGGGACACTGTTGAAAGTATGCAGATTTACATCAACGATGAAAAGACAACGGATGTGAATATGAATAAACCGGTTGTGGATATCTCTTCCCTTTTGAAAGAAGGAGAAAATACGATCCGCATCGAATACAGTTCCAACCTCACCAATGTGCAGCTTTCAAGGGGTGTGATCTCCGAGGAGACAGTGGTTCATAATTATGAAGGATATGATATTTCCTACAGAAGCTATGGACCGGCTCAGGCTGTGATTGTACCGTACATGGCGGAAGAGATTGCAGAGGGATAAAGAAAACTCTTTTGCAGGAGCCATTGCAAAGCAGAGAATACTCTGAGGGCAATGGCTCCTCTTTTGCTTGAGTTTCTTTTTTGGGAATGTTAAAATTTGAACAGATGGAAACCGTGCAGTCGGATATGGGGGAGGAAATAAGGAAAATGGCGATTGGAAAAAGAAAAGGGAAACTAGCAGGAATCGCGGGAATTGGAATGATGGTTTTTCTAGGGATAGGGGGAAGACTGCTGGCGGATTCAGGGACAGAGCTTCCCATGATCACTGTGGCTTCTGTGAAGGTGGAGCAGGAGAATTTTGCCGGGGAGGAAATCTCCCATGCCTTGGATGAATATGTCTCCCCTCTGATTGGGGCTCATGTGAGGCTGGAATTTCTTGAAATTGAACGGTATGCACAGATCATGAACCGGTATGCGGCTTCCGATGTGATGCCGGATGTATTTTTAATGCTGTCTAACAGTTCTTACAGGCAGTGGAAGGAAGAGGGAAAAATGAGAAATCTTTCTTCGCTTCTGGAACAATACGGTCAAGGGATCTTAAACGAGGTGCCGGAGGAATATTTTGGCAGCTATATGGAGGAGAGGGAAATTTATGCCATCCCCTGTCTTAATGATCGGGCCCATGCATTCGGATTCGAATACCGCAAAGAGATTGCAAAGAGGTATGGGCTTCCCATGGAAAAGGTGAAGCAAGTTTCAGACCTCACGGAAATTTTTGAAATGCTGAAGGAGAAAAATCCGGATATGATTGCCTGCAGCAACCTCTACTACAGCGATTGGGATGTGATGGGAGACGGATTGGGCGTCCTGATGGGGGACGGGCAGAATCCGGAGATTGTAAACCTCTATGAGACGGAAGAATATCAGGATTATTACCGCCTGCTGTATTTATGGGAGGAGGAGGGGTATCTTTTGGATGAAGATATCGGCTACCGTTCCATCAATAATTTTGTCAGTTCACCGGAAATTTTCGGAAAGATGGCAGGGTATCATCCGGCACTTCTTCCCATCGATTCAGTGGATTCAGGGGAGGACATCGGATTTATCCCGCTTACCCCAACCGTTATGAGGGAAACAGACCTGAATGGCAATGCCTATGGAATATCGTCGTCCTGTCAATATCCGGAAGCTGCCATGAAATTTTTGAATCTGATGTTTTCTGATCCGAAGGTAGTCAATCTCTTATGTTATGGGATCGAAGGGGAACACTATCAGGTTATAGACCATGAGAAAGGCATCATCGATTATGCAGATGGAGTGACCAGGAGAACCAGTACTTATTCACAGTTCCGGACATACCATTGGGGGAACCAGCATCTTGCATATGTCTGGAAAGGATTCCCGGAAGATGTATGGGAGCAGGAGATCCAGTATAACGATACGGCCCCCAGATCCTTGGCAAACGGCTTTCAGTTCAATCCGGAACCGGTACAAGAGGAATATGGGGACTGCCTGTCTGTCACGTCCCGGTATCTGCCCCTCCTGGAAAGACGGGAAGGACATGTGGAATCCTTACTGGAAGAAATGACCAGGCAGCTTAATGAAGCGGGAATTGACCGGGTTATTCAAGAAAAACAGCGGCAGTTTGACGCATATCTGGAGGCAAAAGCGAATGAAAAATCATAGAGGTTTAAAACCGTATTATTCCATTAAATGGCTTCTGGCATTCCTTGCGGCAGTATTGGCGTTTCTCTTTATCGGGTCAGTAGCCTATGTGAATTTCAGACAGCAGAAAAATCTGTTTGCAGGCGCGGCGGACAGCCAATATGAAAACCTCATGGCGTTTCTTGACAAAATGGACGAAGAGTTCATACATGCAGAGAATTATCTGTACAACACCTTTTTGGACAACGAAGATTTGGCAGTGCTGGAAAAGGCAGCAGATGACCTGGAAACCTATGATGCAAAACAGAGAATTTCCAAAAATCTGGAAAATCTGCCTCAGCTCAATGAATTTGTTGAGTGCACTTGGCTTTACCTTCCGGAAGGAAGGGATACCAACTATCTGGCACGGTCCAATTATACCGGTCTGGGGATACGGGAACTGACCAATATTAAACAGTACCTGACAGAAAATCTGGATGATTCCGATTATCAAAGACTTCTGGGAATACGGGAATGGCAGTGGGTGGAGTTGGAAGAGGAGACATACCTTCTCTGGATTGCACCTATGGAGGACGGCTACTGTGGAGTGATCACCAGCAGCGGATACCTGGCGGAAAAAATCCAGGAATGGATGCCTGGCGCTGAAGCACAAGAGATATCTTTTGGAAATAAAATAGGAAAACGATTCTTCCCGGCAGAGGATCGTTCCAAACCTATGGAGATGGAAGAAGCTTCCTGGAGACAGACGGAAGACGGCGGGGTGATTCTTTGTGGAACTTCCGGGGAAGCTGATTTTAGGGCGGAGCTTTCCTTATCCGGGGAACAGATTTTGAGAGGGCACGACGCAAGGTCAGACTATACCCTGATAGTTGCGGTACTTTTATTGTTTATGATCCTGACATTTTTTTCGTTTCAGTTTTTTGTTTATCGTCCCTTCCACAAGCTTCTCAGGGAAATGAAGCATTTAAAAGACGGGGTACCGGCCAGTAAGGTATCGGAGGACAGCAGGCTTTTGGAGGTGGCATCCCTGGGAAAGACGATCAATCAGCTTTTGGACGAAAATCTCAGGCTTTCCAGGGAAATCTATGAGACGAAACTTCAGGAAAGGGATATCCATTGCCAGTATCTTCAGATCCGTCTGAAATCCCACTTTTATATGAACTGTCTCAGCATTATCCGGGCGATGGCGAATACAGGAAAGATTGCCCTGATTAGGGAATTGAGCGAGAATTTGATTTCCTACCTCCGTTTTATTGAAAAGGATACGGAAAAATTTGTCCTGCTGGAAACGGAATTAGAACATGTGAGAAATTATGCCAAGATCCAGGAAATGAGATTTCCGGGAGTTTTTGAATATCAGGAGGATGTGCCCATCGAGCTTTATGGCCTGGAAATTCCTCCGTTGATCTTGCAGACCTTTATGGAAAACTCCGTGGAACATGGGTTAGACCGGGACAAAAAGAATTGGATCCGTATCCATGCAGCCTATCAGGAAAAAGGCGGTATGCCGGGGATCAGATTTCATATCCAGGACAGCGGAATCGGATTCCAGAAGGAAGACCTGGAAGGATTTTCGAAAGATCCATCCAGTTTTGACCTGACGAAAAGCCAGGGGATCGGTATTCGGAATGTCATAAGCCGCCTTCATATCCTTTATGATGGAAAAGCAGAGATACGGTTTTATAATGCCCAAAAGGGAGGGGCATGTATTGACATCTGGATCCCCATTCAGGAAGAGATGGGGGAAGATTTGACTGCGGAACTGTAGAGTTTGTATTATAGCAATCCAAGAAAAGGGAGATGGGAAGATTGTATCAGCTTTTGATTGTAGATGATGACCAGCTGCTAACAGAGGAAATGCAGAGTATTCTGGATTGGGATTCAGTGGGGATTGAAAAGCCTATGGCGGCGCACAGCGTCGGGGAGGCAAAACGTATCTTCCAGGCTTCCAAGGTACATATTCTTTTG
>DVFT01000009.1 GCA_018713105.1 Candidatus Limivivens merdigallinarum
TTGCTGTAGTGTACGGGGTGGATTTCAGCAGATCGGCCATCTGGTCATTTTGCTCTACGACTGCTGCCACGGAATCCGGATGCCCGGTGGCATCCTTATAACACTGCTCAATGGCATCATGGATACTGCCCCGCACTTCCTCGCCATAAATGGCGGTCTTAATCTTTTCCAAAAAATTCTGTATTGCACTCATGGGTTTTACCTCCTATACACAGATCTCGTCAATGTCTGCATTGGTGATCGCCTCAAGATCTAATGCTCCGCCCAGCGCGTCCCATGCGCTGCCATTCCACGCCACGTTGGTACCTGCAGGTCCGTAAGAGCTTGCCGCCTTAATGTCATAGGTATCTCCCACAGCCTGTCCCGATGTCGGCAGGGCTGCAGCGTTGGCAACAGAACCCTTATACTTATACACGCTGGAAATATCTGATTTTTTGGCGTACTCGCTGGCTGCAGAAAATCCATCCAGTTTCGCCTTGTCTGTCCTTGAGAAAAAACCACCGGCACTTTGCGTTGCATCCGGAAACGGTACCCGGTATATTTCCGTGGTATCCTTCAGAAGGGTTAGTATCATTTTTCCAGAAGAATCATGTTCATACCCTATCTGCAATGACTTCCAGTCGCCATCACCAAACAGAAGCATATTATTTTCACCAGATGATGGCGCAGGCACCAGACCGGCAGCGCCATTTGACGATGCGGATGCGCCGCTGAATGGCTCATACTCCTTCCCCGGCGGTTCCGCCCAGGTTCCGTTACTACACAAAAACCTTGTCGCTGCCCCCGCGGACGGCGCCGGTACAGTTCCTGTCTCGCCGGCGGCGGAGCTGGTGGCTCCCTTGAATACCCCGGGAAGCATATCTGTTATCTTATTTGTTATTTTCAGCCACAAATGGGACAGGCCGTTCTCATCTAAAAATGCCATTTAGTTACCTCCTTACTGACATATCGCATCTATCTGGGTATTGGTGATAGCCGACACGCCGCCGGCTTCTGCGATTTCTATTGCTTCCTGCGCCGTCTGGGATGCAGACTCTGCTGTCTGAACCGCATGGTCTGTATTTATTTTCACTATCTGGATATCGTTCTTCATAGCCGCGTTTTCCACCATCTTTTCTGACAAGCAGGAAAGTGTCCGCCCTAACGTGATAGTATTATTGGCCGGGTTTTCCAGATCGATCTCATATTTACTTACCAAATAGTAGGTGGATATGTCTCCCAGTGTACTGAGCAGACCATGTTTTTCAGATACGCACGGGACCAGATCCCCCAACCGTATTGCATTGATATCCACATCGACCATATGAAGATCCACTGCTGTCAGCTCAATAGTGATAGCTAAATTGATACAGCTATTCAGATATTCTTTTGCAGCTGCCAGTAGTTCATCGGGGCTGTTGGCATCGGGGAAATCCACTTTATCAATAATCCAGCCGTACAGATCAACGGCATCCTGGCTGTAAATGTAATCTGTCCCATTGTGTCCATTGGCCGTATTTATCCGGACATTATTGGCGCCAACAGGAATGATAGCTGTCTTAATATCCTCAGCCTTAGAATATTTCTTTAAATCCAGCAGGTTTTCCCCAAAGCGGATAACCTGGTCGCTGACCTTACCGTACTGTTTGACGTAATCCAGATACCGAACAGTTCCTACCTGTCTCACGCGCAGATATCCTTCATACTTATCCAGGAAATTGGTCTGGATGAAATCCCAGGTCTTTTCATAGTTGGCGTCGAAGTTTTCCAGTTCCTCGCTGTCTATATCGATCTGGCCGACTGTAAACTGCTTATCTGCTTCCAATTGTGAGTTATGTTCTGCGATAATCAGCCGAAAAATTTCTATATTAGTGGATATTGGTGGAAATGTATTCTGCCGTCCGTAGCTTTTTGGTCGCTGGATAGAATCCAACAAAAACGCCAGCTCCCCTTCGCAGGAAATCTGGCCGGTATTTTGAAAATCATCTTCGTTGTTCAGGGGACGTCCCTTGAATAACTGTTCATCATCTTCATATACTTCAATCCGGGATTTTAATTTCGCAATAGCTCCGACATTCGGATGTGTATCTAAAATCCCATAATCAAAATTCCCTGTTTTATTCAGTTCCAAAGAAATCTTGGGAGACAAAAGCTGGTACTCTTCATCTCTGACATCATGCAGCGTTTTTCCGTCACACATAACCCGATACATTTACAGCATCCCTCCCCGGTAATCCACAGATACAGTCCCGTTGCCGGTGAAGACCAGTTCATTATCCCCTTCTCCCAGGTAAATATCAAACACTTTGCTCCGGCCTGCTGGCAAATCATAATCCAATCCATCAAATGATACGGTCATAGCCGTGCTGCATTCAAACACCGGGATAACTTTCTTTCTGCGTCCGCGGATCACAAGCGTCCTCGTTCCGTTCACTTCCAAATCTTTATAATTCCGGATGATGCCATTATTAAAATTAAACGGGTCCCACAGCCAATCTTCCAGGCCGCTGCAAAGCTCATATTTATATGGCTCCACATCCCCGGACAGTACCAGCTTACTCTCTTCCCGGTCTGTCTTTTCAGCATCTACAGTCAGCCGGCCGATATAATAAAACGCTTTATCATTGTCCAGGATAATCTTCATTTTCTGACCATGCAGATAGTTCGCAATCTCTGATACCTTGTTTGCCCAATCGCCGAAGTCCCTGTCGGGAACTTCAAACTCCAGTGATAAACTTCGGTTCTTGTATTTTACGTCTCCGCCGGTCATAGCTTCTGTCAGATCAATCGTCCCATCAGCGCAGGGAACATCCTGTTCATAGGTCTTTGGCTCCGGGAATCCCAGAGTAACGGCCAACCAACCGAGACCCCAGTCCTTTAATGTGTGCTTATCTCCAATCAATACCCCGAGGGTTCCTCTTTTCAAATCAGACACCTCCTCGCGTCTTCCGATTCGTAATGTCATTCAGTTTTTTATCCATGTACGGTGCTGTTACTCTGGCAATCTCCCGGCCTTCCAATATAACCGGCACCTCGATTTTCTCCGGCCCAGTATAAATGGTCTGTTCTTTGGCAGTTCCATTTCCTGTGCCAGCAAATGCGACTCGTACCTGTGCGCCGGAAACGCGCTCCATCTGCCGGGATACGGCCGACTGCATCCTGCTCTGCAGCTCTGGTATGTTCAGTCTTGCCTTGGCAAATTTTTGCGCCATGGTCTCCGATACAGATTCTACCTGCCGGTACAGTTTTGGAGCTTCTTTTTCATGTCCCTTTTCTGCTCCCTGCAGGTTATATCGGCCGATCTGCTCAAACCGTTTCGATGGCGAATTGATTTTCAGTGTCTTCTTCACCGTCTTCACCAGTTGATTGCAAATTTTTTTCATGGCCTTTGTCATGTTACGGGTCTCTTTTTCCATGCCCGCAGTCAACCCGGCGGCAATATTCTGCCCGGCCTGTTCCATCTGTACCCGAAGGTTATCCGTCGCCGCTTTCAACTTCGCATTGTATTCCGCTTCAATTTTCGCAAAATCATCCGCGAAGAAACTCTCAGAGAAACTTTTAGCCATATCCTGCTGCGTGTTCCACTTCTCGATGTACGCCCGCTGTTCTTCCGCCGACATTGCCCGGAACCAGTCCATGTAAGCAGATGCTTC
Source organism: Candidatus Limivivens merdigallinarum (assembly GCA_018713105.1). Taxonomy (GTDB): domain Bacteria; phylum Bacillota; class Clostridia; order Lachnospirales; family Lachnospiraceae; genus Limivivens; species Limivivens merdigallinarum. Next base: position 3,633 of record DVFT01000009.1, read on the forward strand.
ATCCACGTTCATACCAAGGATCCTTTCCATCATGGATTCCGGAATGTTTTTCTCCAGAGCCTTGATGTTTTCTTGGTATCGCTTCAGATCATAAATGTTCTGGTCAAGATCATAGATATTGCCCCAGGACTGCTGCTTACTTATCAGGCTATCCATCTGTGTCTTGATTTCGTTGTACTGCTCCTGGTACTCCTCAGACAGCTTCTGGATCTGTTCCTGCGCAATAGCTGTCAGTCGCTCGGACTCTTTCTGAAACGCAGTATTGTATGCATTGGCCATGGCCTCCCCGGCTTCCTGCATACGCTTCTCTTCTTTCTTATTCTGCTTTTGCAGTTCTTTCATCTCTTTTTTGAGCTGCTTCTTTTTCTTCTTCTTTTTGGTATCATCAATCTTCTTCTGGAGCTTCTCTTCCCGCTTGCTGTTTTTATTGGACACCTTCTCCTGCTGCCGGCTGATGATATCCTGAATAGTCTCAGATGAATCCTGCTGCGCCGTGCTGAGCGCCGTACTCAAACGGCTAGTCAGATTGTTTCCAATCTCTGAGTAGTTTCCTTCCGCCGAAGCTGTTCGGGCCGCATCCAGAGCATCTGATACCATGGATTCCATCTCTGCATTGAGGATTCCCTGCGCCTCCCGTACGCCTTTTGCCACGCCGGAAGGGATAAACTTACCAATGGCTTTTTTATAAACTTTAGATGGCGAATTGATCTCCAGCTCATCTGCTGTCGCTTTGACGCTGGCTTTGGCCATGTCTCGGGACGCGTCTTCTACGGCATCGGTATTGTCGATAATACCTTTTGCCAGACCAAGCGGAAGAAACTTGCCAACTTCATCCCGGAATACTCGAGACGGTGAATGGGAATCTGCTTCAGCATTGGCAGCATTTTTCGCATTTCTCACAGCTCTCTGCGCTGCTGACGAAACAATAGAACTATTTTCATCAATGCCCGCAGCTAAACCAAGCATCATATTTCCGCCTAATGTCCGGAAACCACTGTAATCTACATCCTGTGCATCTTTCACAGCTTCCTGGGAGGATTCCTTTACTTTTCCTTTGTTCTTGTCAATTCCTTCCGATGTAGATTCCGCGACTTGCTTACCTGACTTCTCGCCGGATTTTTTTGCAGATTTATCCGTAGCGTCACCCACTAGGTTCAGCATCTGTTCAATGGCTTCTTTCGGCTTCGTCTTTCCAGCATTCACTGATGCTACGAGGCTTTGCACTGCCGACGTACCGGATATGCCGGAATTTCTTACCAAATCATCAAACTTCACCAGATTATTCATCTGCCGGACTGCTGCCGCCGGCTTCGTCTTCCCGGACGCAATGCCTTTCGCCATGTTTTCCGGAACTTTGACACCCGACACAAAAGTCTGACTTTGCAGATCATCGAGCTGGATCTGCGCCTTCATCTGCGCC
>DVFT01000105.1 GCA_018713105.1 Candidatus Limivivens merdigallinarum
CATATAATATAATTGAAAGGCGGTGATTACATGGCTACAACACCTACTCAAATCCGAATCGATTCAGACATCAAAAAACAAGCCACGGATTTATTTAATAACCTTGGCCTTGACATGTCCAGCGCAGTAAATCTGTTTCTCCATCAGTGTGTTCTCAGAGGCGGACTTCCTTTCAGTGTAGAAATGCCTCGCTACAATCAACGCACACTTGATGCTATGGACGAAGCCAGGCGCATTTCCCGTGATCCTGACGTCAAGGGATATACCAGCATGGATGAACTGCGAAAGGCACTCGAAGAATAAATGTATACAGTAAAATTTACGACAGCTTACAAAAAGAGCTATAAGCTTATGAAAAAACGTGGGCTGGATCTTTCGCTTCTGGACAATGTTGTTGATATGCTTCGTCAGGGCAGACAACTGGATGCCAAATATCGTGATCATGAATTAAGTGGCAAATTGAAAGGTTTTCGGGAATGTCATATCAAACCGGACTGGCTTTTGGTCTATCTGATTGAAAATGACATCCTGACACTTACACTTGTAGAGACTGGAACGCATGCGGATATTTTTAAGCTTTAAAATAAGACGGAATCTTCCATTATGGATGTTCCGTTTTATTTATATGCTGCCAATTACTCTGTCATCCTTGATAGACTGTCCTTCTTTCAGACATTTCTCACAACGATGTTACCTATTCATTAGTTGACAACTCCACCTCTCCATGATAGAGTGCATCCAGAAACGCTTCCTTCCACACATAGAAAAAAGGAGACACCTGCCATGAATACCAATCTTTTACTGGTGGAGGATGACCTCCTCCTCATTGAAAATCTCACCGCATTCCTGAAGGGCGAGGGCTTTGCCGTGACTTCAGCCCGGGGACAGCGGGAAGCTCTCTCCTGCATGGAGTGGGAAACCTTTGACCTGATCCTGTTGGATATCACCCTGGCGGACGGCAATGGATACAGTCTCTGTACCGCTTTGAAATCCATGTATGATACGCCGGTGATTTTTCTCACCGCGCTGGATGACGAATTTTCTGTGGTTACTGGTCTGGATATGGGCGCCGATGATTATATCAGCAAGCCCTTCCGTCCCCGTGAACTCCTCTCCCGGATCCGGACGGTGCTCCGGCGTACCAACCGCTCTGCCCAAGCCCTCGCGGTCCATGATCTGACCGTGGACCTGGTGAAAGGCTCTGTGATGCGGAAGGGACAGGATCTCTTTCTCTCTGCCCTGGAATACCGGCTCTTCCTGGTGTTTCTCAACCACAAAGGCATGATCCTTTCTCGGGCGGCGCTTCTGGAGGAAATCTGGGATGCGGCGGGAGAGTATGTCAATGACAACACCCTGACGGTCTACATCAAACGTCTCCGGGAAAAAATAGAACCAGATCCCCAGAACCCCACCATCATCAAGACCGTTCGGGGGCTGGGATACCGATTGGAGGAAACGCCTTGAAAAGTTTACTTCGAAACCGTGACATCCGCTTCCATCTTCTCTTTCTCACCGCCGCCTTTTTGGCGGGGAGCGCAGCCGGTTTTGCCTATTCCCAGGCAGTGGGGATGACGGTTCTGCTCTGCGGGCTGTTTGCCGTCGTCCATTTTCTCCTTGAAAGCTATCAACGGTCTCTCAGCATCCGCCGTCTGTCCGGGGAACTGGACCGCCTTCTCCACGGAGATACGATGATCTCCTTTTCCCATTACCGGGAGGGGGACCTGGAGGTCTTGCGGGATGAACTTTCCAAGATGACGCTTCGCTTAAAGGAACAGTCCGAAACGCTCCTAAAGGACAAGCAGGATCTTTCCAAGGCTCTGGCGGACATCTCCCATCAGATACGCACCCCTCTGACTTCCCTTCACCTGATGACGGAACGGCTCCGTCAGCTTCCGCCGGATTCCCTTGACCGCAAAAAACTTCTCCGGGATATGGAGACCATGCTGGAACGGATCGAATGGCTCCTGAACTCCCTTCTGAAAATGTCCAAGCTGGAGACCGGCTCCATCACGCTGCAGCCTCAAGAGATCAACGCTTATTCCCTTGCCAGGAAGGCGCTCTCCCCTTTCCAGATCTCCCTGGAGCTTCGGGAAATCGAAGTTTTTCTCTCAGGCGACCGGGATGCCATGATCCTGGCGGATGAGATCTGGACTCTGGAAGCATTGCAGAACGTACTGAAAAATTCCATCGAACACACTCCGGAAGGCGGAAAGATCCTGATCACCGTAAAACGGACGCCTCTCTTTTCGGAAATTGAGGTGACGGACAGCGGTTCCGGCATCTCCGAAAAAGACCTGCCCCATCTTTTCGAGCGTTTTTACCGCGGGGAGGATGCCCACAAAGACAGCTTCGGCATCGGCTTATCTCTGGCGCAGACGATCCTTTCCAGGGAAAACGCCGTCATCCGCGCCAAAAACGCTCCGCCCATGGGAGCCTCCTTTTCCCTGAAATTTTACTAAGTGACAGATTTGTTATTTGAAAGTCACTGCCCTGTCATCCGCGGCTGTTATGCTTATGGCAGAAAAGGAGGTTGCTTATGGAAATTTTAAAAGTAGAACATTTAAGCAAATACTATGGAAGCGGAGAAAATGAGATCAAAGCGCTGAACGATGTTTCTTTTTCTGTGGAAAAGGGCGAATTCGTGGCGATCGTGGGAGCCTCCGGCTCCGGAAAATCCACTCTGCTCCACCTGATCGGCGGCGTAGACCGCCCCACCTCAGGGAAGGTCTATGTGGACGGGACGGATGTTTTTTCCCAAAAGGACGAGGCGCTTGCCATCTTCCGCCGCCGGCAGGTGGGTCTCATCTACCAGTTCTATAACCTGATTCCGGTCCTGGATGTCCGGGAAAACATGACGCTCCCTGTCCTTATGGACCAAAAGCCGGTGAACGAGGAACGCCTAAAGGAGCTCCTTTCCTTCCTGAAGCTGACCGACCGGCAGAAACATCTGCCCAATCAGCTCTCCGGAGGCCAGCAGCAGCGCGTCTCCATCGGCAGGGCTCTCATGAACGCTCCGACACTGCTGCTGGCGGATGAGCCCACCGGAAACCTGGATTCGGAGAACAGCCGGGAGGTCATGGAGCTTCTGCGCTATTCCAACCGGAAATACAAACAGACTCTGATCGTCATCACCCACGATGAGAATATCGCGCTCACTGCAGACCGGATCCTGATGCTGGAGGATGGACGGATCGTGAAAGACGAGGTGATCCGCCCATGAATATTTTTTCCAGAATTACCCTGAAAACCATGCTCCAAAACCGCACCAGAACCCTGGTCACCATCATCGGCGTGATACTGTCCGCCGCTATGATCACGGCGGTCATCTCCTTTGGAACCAGCCTCCTGAACTATCTGGCGGACTCCATCCGAAACACAGAAGGTCCCTGGCATTTCGCCGCCTTCTCTCTCACTCCCTCCGAAGCGGAAGCCCTGCTCTCCGACGAGGAAGTCCTGGATGGCGCCGTTGTCTACAACCGCGGATACGCCCGCTATCCGGGAAGCCTGGAATCCATGCCTTACCTGAATATCCAGGAGCTTTCTCCTAATGCTTTCTCCTTACTGCATATGGAATTGGAAAGCGGTTCTCTCCCCAAGGACAGTACGGAGCTTCTGCTGCCTTACCGATTCTTCGATTCTTCCGGTGAAGACGGAGGTTTTCAGATTGGGGATGAAATCACCCTGAACATCGGAAAACGGACGTTTCAGGGGGAGACTTTGGACGACAATACCTCCTACCTGGAAGGAGAAACTCTGGAATCCGTCTCGGAGGTCACCTTGCGGGTTTCGGGCTTTTACCAGTACTATGCGGGAGACGGAAGTTTTGCGGCAGGTTGTGTGGGGATCACAGGTCCCTCCCAGGCTACCGATCTTTCCAGGCTTCCTGACGATGTCCCCTGCTCCGTCTATGTGGAAGTAACGCATCCCAAGCAGGTTTACGATTATGTGGAGGAACATATCCCGGAAGGACGGGCATATACCTTCCACTACAACCTGCTTCGCTGGATCGGCGCCTTTGACAACGACAATGCCCTCATTGTCATAAACCGGTTATTCACCCTCTTTATCGCCATCATCATGGTAGGCTCGGCGGCTCTGATCTACAACGCGTTCTCCATCTCCCTTCGGGAGCGCACGGTACAGTTCGCCCTGCTCTCCTCCATCGGCGCTACCAGAAAGCAGCTTAGGTATTCTCTTCTGACGGAGGCATTTCTGGTAAGCCTGCTGGGAATCCCTCTGGGGATCCTGTCGGGGCTTCTGGGGATTGGGATCACGCTCCGGGTCATCAGCCGTGGAATCTCTTCCTTTATTTTTGGAAGCAGCAGCATGATCCCCCTCTGCGTCCAGCCCCATACGCTTCTTGCAAGCATCCTGATTTCCTTTGCGACCGTCCTCGTCTCCGCATGGATTCCGGCAGCCAGGATACGCAAAATCACCCCGCTCAGTGCCCTGCGCTCCGCCAATGATATCCGTATCCGGCCAAAGGAGATCCGCACAAGCCGGCTTGTCCTCCGCCTGTTCGGGCTTCCCGGCGTCCTCGCCGACAAATACTTCAAACGCGACCGGAGGAAATGCCGCTCCACCATTTTTTCCCTGACGGTCAGCCTGACGCTGTTCGTGACTTCCACCCTTTTCACCACCTACCTTGTGGAGGGCGGTACTTTCGTCCTGGATGCCCCGTCCGCGGACCTGGTCTATACCTTCTATCAGCCTTCCGGGCAGCAATCCGGCACGGAGGATGGGGAAAACCGTTTTTCCGACGATCCGATCACGCCGCTCCTGGAAAAGAATCCCTATGTGGAGGACTTCACTGCCTGCAAAGAAACGGAGTTCTATCTGAGGGTTCCCAAGGAACTATTGGGAGAGCGTGGACGTGCCCTTGTTTCCAACGAGGATGTGCAGGATCCGGACCTTGCCTGCCCCTATGTCAAGGTCCTGGTTCTTCCCGACGAGACGTTTACCTCCCTCACAGGTCTTGACGCCGCTCTTTCTCAGGTTTCTGCCGCCTACTATGACTCTTTCCGTGTCTACAATGCCGCAACCCAGCGGTATGAGAAGCAGAAATTCTGGAATTTCGGGAGCGAACCCGTCACTCTGGATGCTGGCTTTTTGAGCTATCATGAGGAGGAAAGCGGCGAAAGTTTTTCCTTTGAAAAGTCTCTTTCCATCACCATAGCAAAGAAACTGGACACCCTTCCGGAGCTCTTGGCAGATCAGGCAAACAACTATACGCCGACTCTCGTGATCTCGGAGACTGCCTCGCAGCTTCTCGCGAAATCCTTTGCCGCTGACCCATCCGCCCCCTATTTTCTAAACCGGGTGTACGCCATGAAATGCAGTGATCCTGGGAAAGCGGAGGAGACCTTGGCGGCTGACCTTACGGCAGAAGGTTTCGGACAAAACGAAGGGAATCTTCAGAATCCCGCCAAAGAATACGCGGACGACCGGAGCTTTCTCTTCTCCATCAGAGTTCTGACCTACGGCTTCGTCGCCCTGATCACACTGATTGCCATCGCCAACAGCTTCAATACCATCAGCACTAATCTTTCCTTACGCAGGCGGGACTATGCAATGCTCCGCTCCGTAGGCTTAGGAGAAGCAGCCTTCCGGCGGATGCAGTGCTACGAAGGGCTGATCTTTGGAATCCGTTCTGTGATCTACGGCTCCATCCTGTCTTTGCTGATCAGCTTTTGTCTCTACCGGATCCTCCTTGGAGGTCTAGATACTTCCTTTTTCCTTCCGGCAAAGGCACTCGCCATCGGGACGGCAGGGATTTTCGCGATGATCTTTGTGACCATGTGGATTGCAGGGAGGAAAAAAAAAGCTTACTATTTTTCCTTTTGATACTTGACCCCTACGCTACGTCATAGTCTACACTGAAACTGTCAAGAACACTCACAGCAATCCAAGGAGGAATCAAACAGTCAGATACCCCGCAGCAAGCTACTGGGCATCTGACCCTCGCGGCAGTCGCCAAGTGGACATGCAAGCATGTCCGTTTGGCTCGTTGCCCGCGGGAATGAAAACGGTCCGGGAATTATCAAGACTTACAGGTATCAGCGTACGCACGCTTCACTATTATGACCAGATCGGGCTTCTTTCGCCTACTGCCAGAACGGAAGCGGGATACCGGCTTTATGACGATAAAGCGCTGGAGACTTTGCAGCAGATTCTGTTTTTCCGGGAGTTTGACATTCCTCTGAAGGAGATCAAGAAAGTACTTACGCATTCTGAAAGGAGAGACTATGACAAATTTTGAAATCTTCAGCTCCGAGGAAATCGAAGGGATTTATCACTCCATGGCGGAAACGATGTCAGAGGAACAAAAAATCTTTTTCATCAGTCAGTATGGAAGCATGGACGGATTCCGGGAACATTTTCTGGAGAGCGCTTCCAGTGAACAGGCGCAGAAAAATTTCCAGAAAATCGTAGAGTGGTACGGCAGCAAGGAGGACGCTCTGAACGCCTCCAGACATCCGGGCGGCAGCGGCGTGATGCCTGCATTTTTAAAGCGCCTGGACGCTGTACAGAAAAAGCTCGCCGGCAAGCTTGGCACGGATGTCCATTCCTTTGAAGTGAAGGAGCTGATCGGGGAATATGATTTCCTGTACCGGCAGCTCTATCAGATGAAAGACGTCTCCGGGATGCTCCTTGAACTGGCGGAGCTTTATCTCACCAACGAAGAGATCCAGAAAGCCCAGGATACCGTCTATGGAAAGGGCACGACGGAGTTTTTTGGGGAGGCGATCCGGGCGTTTTATCGGAAGATGGGCTAGACCTTTCCGGTGTACTAGATAAAACTATCCACATCCTTCTGAAGTCTCACCCCATATTCAAACACATAGGCAATACTAAATATCACAAGTCCCATGATAAAGCCGGTGGCATTTAGATTTGCCTCTATGACGGATTTTCCGATCATCCAACTCGCGATCACCCCCAGAACATATTCCAGCCCCGGTATCAGGATACAAAGGCATCCGATTCTTTTGATCCGCTTTACATTGAGGTCGGTAAAGGGGGTGATCGTCTCTTCCGGATCTTCCTTTCTCCTTGCCGACTGGAGGACCAGATAAATATTGTGGTAAATAACGGCTGTCAGGCTGCATGTGAGTATCGACACAAAAATCACAAAGTTCAAAGCCCCCATATTCACTACGCTGTCCTCACTGACAAGATTCAGGGTATATCCATGGCTGATCATAGATCCGTGGATCCCCAGGATGTCGGCATTGATTCTTCCTCCAAAGATCAGATTTGCTCCAAGAGCGATCACACCGATCAGCGAAAGGATCCACTGCAGGATCTCCACCAATTTTATCAGGGCAGCAATTTTCGCCATCATTCTTCCTGAATGTTTCTCCTGCTTCATCGGTTATGCCTCCTTTCCTGAATTCCATTGAAGGTATGTGTCCTGTGTTTTCATGATTCCGTTTTCCCCCTCATAAAAAGTCGTGAGGTTTCCCGTTTCCTCTTCGCCTTGTTCTACGAGCTGTCTGGAAACGACAGGCTCGCCTTCCAGATTCTCCTGCCAGGTCTCTGCCACCAGGTAAGCAGTATCCGCTTCCAAAGCCAGCGTTTCGGGAAGCTGTCCCGGAACATATTCCTGCTGGCTTTTCACCCGATGTTCCTGATCCATCTGTACCAGGATCACCTTCAGCGGCTTGTTTTTGGTTCCCAGGTTGATGGTGACCGTGCTCTTGTCCGTCGTCACCTTACCGGATTCCTCTGTGGTCGTCTCTGACGCAAAGCTTTTGGTCAGCTTGATCCCATCCGCAGAATCCCCGCTGGTACCAAAGCCCGAACCGCTGGTGGTATAAATCCTTCCATCCGCCGTCTGGAACACTGGATTTGGATAGTAGGCAATGTCTTTGTCCATTTGCCCCGGCAGGAAATAAAAGCTGCCTTCCAGCTCCCTTTCCTCCCCCTGATCCGTTGTATTGACATTGATCCTTACATCGCACAGTTCTTCATCCGTCACGTTTCCCCAATAGGTCTCTCCGTTTTCATCCGTCCATAGCGGCGTGAAAAAACGGATTCCCGGCACTTCTCCAAACGTAATCTCCCATTCGGAGGGATCCTCCTTTCCCTGCCGGTCAATGTCCGCATACAGCCGCTCTGCATAGTCCGGGTCATTTTCCAGAATGATCTCATCCTGATTCATCAGCTGCGCCCCATGGTCCTGAAGATCCCCTTCCGTATCATAGAGATCCAGAGACTCCGGCGTGATAAACAATCCGATCAGCCGGTCTCCTGCTTCTTCTGTCCCAGCTCCAGGTACAGCCAGAGAACAGCCGCCCAAAAGTATCGCTGCCGCAGACAGGCACATTGCCGCCGTTATCTGAAATCTAATTGGGCTTTCTTTGATTTTCTTTCGCATCTTCTGTCCGGTTCTTCTTTTCATAAACTTTTACCGCCCTTCTTCTTCAATCTCATCATCCAGGTTCCCGTCAAACTTCAAGATATCTCCCACATCGCACTGCAGGAAATAACAGATTCGGTTAATCGTGTGGAAACGGACGCCTTTTGCTTTCCCGCTCCGCAGCACCGACAGATTGGCTTCGGTAATATTCACCAGCCTGCAAAGCTCCTTGGACGTCATTCCCCGTTTCTTCAAGATTTCTTCCAGACAAACTTTGATCGCCATAAACGACACTCCTATATAAACAAATCATTTTCCTGCTTCAATTTCCGGTTTTCCTGCGCATAGCGGGCAAACAGGAGCACTCCCAAGGTAAAGATCACCGGGATCAGCGGAATCGTAATGTCCACGTTTACCTGGTAAATCTGCCTGTGGAACATGAGCTGCAGGAGATGAAAGACGATCTCCGATACCACAATGGCAGTCAATGCTTTTACACAAACATCCGCCAGTCTTTTTACGCTTCTCACTGCCTGCTCCCCGTAGCGTTCTTTTTCCATAGCATCCAACGCTTGAACCGCCAGACAGATCACCACTGCGTTCAAAAGGTCGGGAAGAATCCTGACAATATAGTGAAGCGCCAAAAATACATAGGTCCAGATCAGCCCACTGGACTCCTGAAATTCCCACATCCCTTCCGCCAGCGAAGAGAGCCCGCTGCTGCCCTGCAGCTGGAGGATGGAATCGATCAATGCCGAAAGACTTTGACCGAAGGCGTCATAGAGAAACATCAGATTCAGCAGAAGCAGCAAAGCCTTCAGCCCATGCCGCAGCTTTTTCCCATCCGCTTCGGCATAACGGTTCAAAAGACGCAGTACCAGATATCCCAGCAGCACTCCATAGAAAACGCCTCCCAGCAGCACGGACGCCCCGCCCGGCACATCCGCCTGAAACAACCCGGGATTGACCATATAGTACAGCGTCACAAAAAGCAAGAGCGTCAGCCCGTGAAGCATCCAATCCGGTCCGCATGTTTTTCGTTTTCTTCGGAGCACCAGCCAGACGGCGCTTGGCAAAATACCCAGCAGGAAAAACAGGACAATAGCTACTGCATTTCCCATTGCTCCCGAAAGAGATAGTTTCCGCAATGCCCATCCGAGCTGCTCCATGGGGAACGCAATCACACTGGAAAACCGGATGGAAGTATTCCACTGCAGAAGAGCCAATAGGATACAGAAGATTGCCTCCAATGCTAGGATAACAAGGAACTTTTTTCGGCTCATGGTAATTCCCTCCTTTTTAGAATTATTGTTTTTCGATAATTTTCTATCTTTAGGATATCATAAAATTATCGTTTGTCAATAATTTTTGAGGATATGAGCAGGGGAAGATTAATCGTAATTCAAAGGCAGGGGCTGTTTAATGTCAATTTAAAAATGGGGAAGAGACCGGAATAAAAGTTAGGACTAATCTTGTATCTGATTATAGTAATCCAAGAAAATATTACAGCAAAAGCTGTATTGCAGAACGTGAAAGACAAAGAAGGCAGCTGATGGCGTGCCGGGACATGGGCACATAGAATCTGGCTGACGCTGGATTTCGCGTTCTGATGCATCGGATTGGATGCGATATTTCCTTAAGTTGCTATGATTTCAGAATGCAAACAATCCCAGAAGGATTCGTTCTTTTCATCCTTCTGGGATTATTTCTAAGTTGGTTTCATTATTGACACTGCTTTAGCAGCCTTAGCTGCCCGCAAAAATGTTTGTGGCAGGGATATCCTTTGGGTAAGAATATTCAGCATAGGCTCGGAATTTTTCACTGATATAAGGACACTGATATAGGGACATTGATATGGCAGAAATCGCAAATATACAGAATTGAAAACATACAGTTTTCGGGAATATCATCAGATATGAACTATAGCAATCCAAGAAAATATTACAGCAAAGACTGTGTAGCAGAACGTGAAAGACAAGGAAGGCAGCTGATGGCGTGCCGGGGCACGTCGAAGCTGTCTGACGCTGGATTTCGCGTTCTGATGCACTGGATTTGATGCGA
>DVFT01000010.1 GCA_018713105.1 Candidatus Limivivens merdigallinarum
GATTATGAACGGGAGGATACATTGAATGACGGTGTTCCGCTGACAGAACAGGATTTTCACGAGATGGGAAGTATTCCATCTGCGGAAAAAAACTATGATACTGTTCCTGATAGTTTCCATACAGTGCCAAAATCCAGAAAAGAACTCCACCGTGGCAGAAAAGACGATACAGAGTTTTAGCGGGGAGGTGAATTTGGATGCAGGAGGAGAAACAGCAAGGTTCCGCTGCAGACGGGGCGGCCCATATAGCACAGGGAGCGCAGGCGGCATATTCTGTGATCTCGGCGGCAAGAGCTGGCAGTACTGCCGCCGGAGCAGCAGTAGGAACGGCAACGGCTGGGCCTTTGGGAACGGTTGTAGGTTTTTTGGTGACGACAAAGACCTTTTGGAAGATCCTGGGGGCTGTCTTTGCCGCAATCCTTTTATTCCTTTTTATTATCGTCAATTTTATTGGTATCCTTTTATCTTACCTGGGATTTATGGATGCAGACTCCTTTGCGAATCAGGCGCAGTCACAGGAATTAAACAGCATTCGAAGCCGGATTGAGCTAATACTGGAGGAAGAAAGCTATCGCAATGAAATCCTTTCCATAATCTCACAGGAAAGAGATGTAAAACTCCAGGAAATACAGGCAGATTGGAGTGCGAATTATCCGGATTATACGCTTGAGATTGTGGATGAATACGAAACCAAGCTGAAAGACAATCTGGAATATTATCTTGGAATCTTTCTTTTAGAGCAGTGGGATGAAAGTACCCAGAAATCATTTTTGGGATATTCGGGAAGTTTGGATGCAAATTTGCAGACAAGCCTGACAAGTCCCTATGACGCTTATTTTGAAGAAGCTGCCAATACCTATAATGTTCCGGTAGCATTATTGCTTGCAATGGGACAAGTAGAATCCGGATTTGACCCGAACGTGGTCTCTGGCGCTGGAGCAATTGGTATCATGCAGTTGATGCCAGGAACAGCTGCGTCTCTTGGCGTAGAGAATCCTTATGATCCCAGACAGAACATTATGGGCGGCGCAAAGTATGTGGCGCAATTGATTGAGCAGTTTCGGGATTTCCCTAATGCATTGGAGCTTGTTATTGCTGGTTATAATGCTGGACCACAGGCCGTGGTAAATGCGGGGTATCAGGTCCCTGCCTACACAGAGACACAAAATCATGTCCGAAAAGTGATGGAATATTTGACAGTGACGGATCTTGATAGAGACGAACAAGAGCAGGACACGGAGAGCCTGGAAAATTCCTATACTTTACTGAAAACGGCGGTGCAGGATCATGTAAGCCGTTTTTTTTCATGGTCGAATACAGAGGTAGAAGAAACGACACAAAAGCAGAGCGTGTATTACTTAAATACAGAAGGCGCCAGGGTGGAAATTTCTAAGGAAACTTATGAGGAATTAAAAGAGAGTGGACAGAATGTTACCTCGGAAGAGACAGAGGTTCCGGTAAAACGGGCAGAATACACTTTGGCGTTGTTGCTTAATTCCCAGCTTTCAGGTACAGCGACAGGATATGAATATAAATATGTCCTGGATCAGCCGACTTTCGAACTGGTCATCCGTGTTTTACAGGTTATGCAGGATGGAGTAGATGCATTAAAGGATGCGTTTTTTTCTTTGTTTTCCTGGACCGACTTTGTAACAGGAGGGAACATAGAGGATTCCTATGTTGGGAATATCGATGCTACTGGTGATGTAATTCATTATGATACGGTTGGAAATGGCGTGAAAGAAGTCGTGTATTTCAACCAATTGGAAGAACCCTGGGCAAGCCTGCCGTATGCAAGCAGCACTGTGGCAAATTCCGGATGCGGACCTACTTCAATGGCGATTGTGATTTCGACTCTTACTGGGAAAAATGTAACTCCGGAAATGACAAAATCTTTTGCAGAGGATAATGGAGAATATGTGCAGGGTCAGGGAACCAGTCATTCTTTTATCGGAAATGCAGCGGCACATTGGGGCCTGACCTGTGAAAGAGTGGGAAAGGACCGGATGGATGATGTTGTGCAGGCACTGAAAGAAGGAAAAATGGTTGTAGAAATCTGTGAGGCTTATACGATAACCGGCGGTAGTAGTGGACACTTCATTGTTCTGACAGGAGTGACAAGCGACGGTTATATCACCATAGCTGACTGTGCCAGCCGTGAACGGACCGGTAAGGTATATAGTGTAGAAACGATAAAAAGCTATGGAAGGGACCTGTCAGCAGGAGCATTTTGGATTATTGGAAAGTAGGTGAGAAATACGAGGTTAAAAAAATCCGTCATGATCGTCCTCTTGTCTTGTGCCTTCTTTGTTGTATCTGCTGTGACCGTATTCGCAGAGGAAGCTCCTTTGGACTTGCCTGTGATTACACAGTGGATTGAGGGAAAAGGCTATGATTCTACTGGGAAAATGCTGACAGATACATGGGCCTATGACTCAGTAAATGTCTCGGGAAAGTATGTTCTGTTTGGAGCAGAGGGAGAAGTGCTTCAAAAAGCAGAAGACTGGCAGGAAAGAAATGAAACGGAAGAAAATTACTCGGTTACAGATCAGAATACAGGAATCATA
>DVFT01000011.1 GCA_018713105.1 Candidatus Limivivens merdigallinarum
CAGGGAGAGCAGGAAATAGAAGTATCGAAGCTGGATGATTATCTGGAAAAGCTTTTGGATTGTGCCTGCACACTAAAACGGACCCGAACCTCCAAGAGAAGTCTGGGCAGTGATGGAATTCTGGAATTTGCGGCAAAGGATCTGAATGTCAATCCGGAGTTTCTGGTAAAGGAAATCCGAAAAAAGCCGCTTGCATATAAAAATGTGCTAGGAAAATACAGAAATCTGCTGCTGCATAATGAAATCTTGGAAAGAATGGGGTATCATGTGCGGGACGGTTTTTTCAAAGAAAGAATTTCCGCAAAAGAGGCGGCTGACTATCTGAAGGGAAAATATGACTTGGATTTTGAACCTTTGGAGTGGTTGGAACAGGAATTTAATGCGGTTCATACCGGAATTTTTAAAGGCGCTCCATGCCTGACCTGTGAAAAAGGAGAGATTAAAACGTATGCTTACCATGTTGAAAGCGAAAATATCCCGCTATGTGCAGGAACAGTCTGAGCTGGGAAGTTGGAAAAGTATCCGGAAACATTATTTTTACTATACTTATCTTGCCTTTCTCGTTCTGGCAGTGAAGGAATTGGAACCGTCAGGAAAGAAAACGGACATAGCTGGGACGGCATTGTCTTTTAAAATCGAAGAGCCGGTGATTCTAGGGAGGATTCTAAAGACGCCGCTGGCAGAACAATTTATGCAGGAAGTACAGGATGAAATTCCGGAGTCGGAACATTATGAGACGAACCTTCTATATCAGGAGTATCTGGCTGCTGATTTCACAGTGTTGGATGGAGCCTTTGCATTTAGTGCGGGAAAAGACAGCAGGGACGTTCTGGGTTCCTACTACACCCAGGAGGAATTCGCCTATGAGATTACGCGAAAGGCAGCAGGGGATGTTTGTGGGAAAGGTCAAAATCCGATAGAACAGATATCTGTGATCGATCCATCCTGCGGCGGCGGTGAATTTTTGATCGCAGCGCTCCGTTGTCTGAAATGCAGAGATGTATCAGCCATTCATGGCTATGACGTGGATCCTATCGCTGTCATGATCACACGGATGCGAATCGCTAAAGAAGCAGGCTGCAAGCCCTGTAATGCGGTCATTAAACTGGGCAATCCTTTAATAGTATCAACACAGGAAGAGAATCTGGAAAAACGTTTGGAAATGGCGGCGGAGGGAAGATTTTATCATGAGTCCATGGGAGTATCAGAGACGGATCGGTATGATTTGGTTCTTGGGAATCCTCCATGGGAGAAGCTCCGCTTCGAAGAAAAAAAGTTTTTGGCGCACTATGTCAAGAAAGAGGTGTGCAGGACAAAAAAAGACAGGGAGAAATTCCTGGCACAGATTTCAAAGGAAAACAAAACCTTTTATGAAGAAATCGCAATGGACTATCGGAACCTGAAAAAAAGGCTGAAAATGGAGGATGGATTTCCAGGAACAAACTGCGGAGAGCTGAACACCTATGCGTTGTTTACGGAATTGAGCTTGAAGCTCTTAAACGCTCATGGGGTTGCCGGGATTATTGTAAAGTCTTCTTTGGTTAAGATGCCGGTTTATCAGTCCTTTTTTAAAGATCTGACCGAAAAGAAACGGCTAACGGAGCTCTACATGTTTCACAACCGGAAAAAGATTTTTCAGATTGATTCCAGAGAACAGTTTTCGGTTCTCTTTATGCGGAAGGATAATGACCATGAGATGAAGGTTGCACTGGATTTGGACGATTACCGAAACCTTGGGAATGCGGAGATGATGGAGTTTTCCTCGGCAATGCTGAACAGGCTGAATCCGGAAACGGGAATGATGCCAAACTTAAGCAATGGGGGAGAAGCGGAATTTTTGATGACCGTGTATCAAAGGAATCCATTGTTTGCACAGGTATATCCGGACTGCAGATTTGGAAGATTGGTACATCTGACGAATCATTCGGAATATATTGTGCGAACGCCACGGCAGGGATATGAGCCGATCTATGAAGGAAAATTTATCGAAATGTATACTGCGAGATATGCTACCTTTGGAGGAATGGAGGAGGAAGAAAAATATAAAAACAAGGCTTACGCCAGGCTGATGCGGCAGGAAGAGGGGGCAGACGGTCCGGAGTCCAGGTTTTTTATCTCTCAGGATATTTGGAAGAATCTGTCTAAAAACTTCAAGGAAGGCTATGTAATTGCCTGGAGGAGCCTGACGTCGGCGACAAACCGGCGGACTATGCTGGCAAGGGCTCTTCCGTTGGTGCCCACATGCCAGTCCCTGCAGCTTCTGCAGCTTTCCGATAACAGGAGAATGCTCCATGTGCTGGCAGTATTTAATTCGATTGTATTTGACTATATGGTCAGGCTGAAAATGGCGGGTTTGGACTTGACGCAGACGATTCTTCGGCAGATTCCGGTACCTCAAGAGATGCGATATGAAGAACAGATGGAATTTAAGGGAGTGGAAGGTACCATAGAGCTGCACCTGAATTCCAGGATTGCGAAGCTGTATGAAAAGGACAAACGCATGGATGCACTTTTTGAAGCAGTTGATCTTTATCCATTAGCGGGCAACCGGGAAAGAAAAGAGATCATTGCAGAGCTGGATCTATTGGTTGCCCGTCTGTATGGGATCGGGAAAGCACAATTACATCGAATAGCGGCTTCTTTTGATAAATATTATTCGGAAGAGGAGCTGGAACGCTGGTTTTAACCGTGGTCAGAGCATGCCATAGGCTTTCGAGGAAGTACTGCTGCCGTTTCTTGCCCAGACTTTGCTTAAAGATTTCAGTCTGTCCAATTCAGATTCTTCTACCAGCGAGAGCATATAGTAGGTGCTGGTGATTTTTTCGAAAACCAGGATTTTATGGACGAAATCCCCATCATTCCCAAACTTGGAAAGCTCCTGGGTGCCGTCTCCTGGATCCCCTTTGAGCTGTATGCGCCAGCTGCCGTTATGCGGGGCAAATTTTATCGTGGAAGGATAATAATCCTTTCCGAGATAATTGATGGTAATGTTTTTTTCCACAGAAGTATCTTCCGGTTCTATGTCAAAAAATCGGATGCCGCCATACATCCTTGATGGATCCGGATATTCATAAGGGGTTCCTTTCACAGACCGCCGCCTGTCAGGTTATTGGAACCGACTGCACACCATGCGGAGTGAGCATTCGCCAACAGATAAATTTTGCTGTGGTAGGTTGTAGAGGGATTTTCGGAATGAATGATATACAGATGGTCACAAAGAGAAGATAGGGTTAAGAGTGCTTCATAAGAAGTGCCGTCCAGATCGATACCAATATAAGCATTGATGGAGTGACCTCTGGCTTTGAAAACTTCCAGGGAAGGCTTCAGGCGAAGGACACCGCTGTTTTTGGCAAAGGCGGAAAAGATCGTGAAGGTTGAGTAGTCTTTCTTTAGTTCTTCGATGAGTAGGCTGCCGAGCTGTCCCTGAAAGGGTTGATTGATGATGGGCATTCTAAAATCCTCCTTTCAAAAATCTGTAAATGTAGAGAGTTTTTTACAAGATATCCGATATCTTCATGTTTGTCAAGAACTTTTAACATGAAAAAGGAACATTTCCGCACCAACGCGGAAATGCTCCTAAGTGTATCAGGGATTACTTGTTTGTACATTCCGACACATCCATAGGGTAATGGTTGTCAAAACATGCTTTACAGAGGGGAAGCCCATTCGTCATGGACTCCAGATCCTCGATCTTTAAATATCCGAGGGAGTCTGCCCCGATCAGGGAACAGACCTCCTCCGGGGTACAGCGGGACGCAATCAGCTGCTGATTGGAAGGGATATCCGTGCCGAAATAGCAGGGATACAAAAAAGGAGGTGAGCTGATCCGAACATGTACCTCAAGGGCACCGGCCTGCTTTAGCATGGATATGAGATTGGCCATGGTAGTGCCCCTGACTATAGAATCGTCTACGAGGACAAGTCTTTTTCCCCGAACGACGGATTCTAGCACAGAAAGCTTGATCTTTACACTGGAGGAGCGTTCTTTCTGCGTCGGTTTGATGAACGTCCGCCCCACATAGCTGTTCTTGTGGAACGCCAGTGCAAAGGGGATGCCGGATGCTTCGGAGTAGCCCTTGGCTGCAGCCAGACCGGAGTCCGGCACTCCGGCAACCAGATCCGCTTCCACCGGATAGGCTTTGGCTAGAGCCGCTCCGGCACGGATACGGGCATCGTAGATCCCGATACCGTCCAGGCAGCTGTCAAGTCTGGCAAAATAGATATATTCAAAAATGCAGTGCGCGCGTTCGGACTGCACAAGACGAGTGTCAGAGTGAATCCCGTCCTCCGTGATTGTGAGGATTTCCCCCGGCTGGATGTCCCGGATCAGGGAAGCTCCCACGGAGGTGAGGGCGCAGCTCTCAGAGGCGACCACGTAGGTATTGCCTCTTTTTCCAAGGCACAGAGGCTTTAAGCCTAAGGGATCGCGGACAGCGATCAGTTTTCTGGGACTAGCGATCACCAGACCGTACGCGCCGCGGATCTTTGAGGCAGCTCTGAGGATTGCCTCCTCCACCGAGGCGGTATGAGTCCTTTCCCTGGCAATGCAGCAGGCGATGACCTCAGAGTCCGTGGTGGTATGGAAGACCATTCCCGTATTTTCCAGCTCTTCCCTGAGGGAATCGGTGTTGACCAGATTCCCGTTGTGTGCCAGAGCCAGAGTTCCCTTGGCATAATTGAGGACAAGAGGCTGGGCATTCTCTTTGGTGGTAGAACCGGTGGTGGAGTAGCGTACATGGCCGACTCCGATGTTACCCTTCAGGGAAGAGAGCTCCTCCTCGTGAAAGACCTCACCCACGAGCCCCAGATCTTTGAGAAACGAAATGTTTCTTTTGGGACCGCGGGTATCGGACACGGCGATGCCGCAGGACTCCTGCCCCCTGTGCTGAAGAGCGCACAGACCATAATAGATGTCTTCGGCGACGTTCTGTCCGTCCAGGCTGTAGATGCCGAAGACGCCGCACTCTTCGCGGATTCGTTCAAAATCTATCGGCTGTTCCATGAATCGATTGCCTCCAAATTAAATCGAAAACAGGAGCTGGCTGTAGGTCGGATAAGGAAGCAGATCATCCGGAATCAGGGATTCCGCCTCATCGGCACAGATTCTGACCTCATCCATTTTGGGAAGGATCTGGCTCTGATAGTACTCTGCGCTGGCAAGAGAATCCTCCATGCCTTCCGCAGTGGCTACCATAGCGCCCAGCTCCTCGGAATGCTTCGAGATCTGCTCATAGAGAGAAGTCAGTTTATCCAGAAGCTCTTCCTCACGGATTGTAGAGATGGAAGCGCTGAACGCTTTCTTCTTAGCGCCCGCCTCAGCTACCTGCTCCTCATAGGTGAGAAGGGAAGGAAGCAGATCCTTCGTCATCATCTCCAGGAGAGTCTTTGCTTCGATGTGGAGGGTTTTGCTGTAATTCTCCAGAAGGATCTCATAGCGGGATTCGATTTCTCCTTTGGTGTAGATGGCATGTTTGGTGAACAGCTGGATATTTTTGGAGGAGACGAACTCCTTTAAAGCTTCGGGAGTGGATCTCAGGTTGAAGAGACCTCTCTTTTCTGCTTCCTCCACCCATTCATCGGTATAGCCGTTGCCGTTGAAGATGACTTTTTTGTGAGCCTTGATGGTGTCCTTGATCAGCTCATGGACTTCATGATCCAGATGTCCCTCCGGCACGGCGGAAAGGCGCTCAGCGAACTGGCTGAGGGATTCGGCTACAGCTGTGTTCAGAACCGTATTCGGTCCGGATACGGACAGGGAAGAACCAAGCATACGGAACTCGAATTTGTTTCCCGTGAAAGCAAAGGGTGAGGTTCTGTTGCGGTCCGTGGTATCTTTGATGAAATGAGGCAGCACATGTGCACCAGTCTCCATCTGGATGGCAGGGCTCTGGTCAAAATAGGTATCGTTTTCAATGGATTTGAGCACAGCGGTCAGCTCGTCGCCAAGGAAGATCGAAACGATGGCAGGCGGAGCTTCGTTGGCGCCCAGACGATGGTCGTTTCCAGGGCTTGCTACGGAGATTCTCATAAGATCCGCATAGTCGTCCACTGCCTGGATCACGGCTGCCAAAAATACCAAAAACTGTGTGTTTTCTGCCGGAGTTTTGCCCGGATCCAGAAGGTTGACGCCGGTGTTGGTAATCATGGACCAGTTGTTGTGCTTGCCGCTTCCGTTGATGCCCTCAAAGGGTTTCTCATGAAGGAGGCAGACCAGGTTATGGCGGTCAGCAACCTTCTTCATCACTTCCATGGTGAGCTGGTTGTGGTCGGCAGCCACATTGGCGGTGTCGAATACGGGAGCCAGCTCGTGCTGTGCGGGAGCTACTTCATTGTGTTTGGTCTTGGCAGGAATGCCCAGACGCCAGAGCTCTTCATCCAGGTCATGCATATATTCGGAAACCCTGGGCTTTAATGCGCCAAAATAGTGATCCTCCATTTCCTGCCCCTTGGGAGCTGGTGCGCCGAACAGCGTCCTTCCGCAGAAGATCAGATCCTTTCTCTTTTTATACAGGTCTTTATCCACCAGGAAGTATTCCTGCTCCGGACCTACGGTGGTGGACACGCTGGATACGCTGGTGTTTTTCAGGATTTTCAGGACTTTTATGGCTTCCCGGTTGAGAGCTTCCATGGAACGGAGCAAAGGTGTCTTTTTGTCCAATGCCTCTCCGCTGTAGGAACAGAAAGCAGTCGGAATATAGAGAGTTTTGTCCTTGATAAATGCCGGAGAGGTGGGATCCCATGCGGTGTATCCCCTTGCCTCAAAGGTGGCGCGAAGTCCGCCTGACGGGAAGCTGGAGGCGTCTGGTTCTCCTTTTACCAGCTCTTTGCCCGAAAAATCCATGATGACTTCCCCGTTGCCGGTGGGAGAGATGAAGCTGTCATGTTTTTCAGCGGTGAACCCGGTCATCGGCTGGAACCAGTGCGTATAATGGGTAGCTCCGTTTTCCACCGCCCATTCCTTCATGGCAACTGCCACGGAGTTTGCCACATCCAGTTCCAGATGGGTATTGTTGTCGATGGTTTTCCGAAGCGCTTTGTACATATCTTTTGGAAGCTTATCGCGCATCACGCGGTCGGTGAAAACCAGACTTCCGTAGAGGGACGGAATACTATTTGTCATATCAATAAGACTCCTTTCTGTGTTTAGACTGCTTTCCTTTGCCGGGGCAAAAGAAAAAGGCGCCTTAGAAATGAGGATTGCCTCATCTCCAAAGCGCCGTTGCTTTATGGGTTCATAGTATACACCAAATGGCGGAATTGTCAAGAGCCGATTTTGAAAATTTTTTGAAATTCCCTATTTACAAATTCCGAAAAAGGGGGTATAGTATCTCCATAATTTTTTATCGGCAAAGGTGACGAAGGCGTCAGTATCAGTATCTCTATGACTGATATTGGCGCCTTCGTTGCTTTCTGTTGTAGAAAAATGGCGTAACAGTTCATGGAATGGTTACCAAAAAAGGAGGACTTTCCGTTCGGCATGGCGGAAAGACAAGGAAGGGGTATCAAAATGGAAAATACAAACAGAGGACTTTACCGGGAATCATTTGAACACGACAACTGTGGGATCGGCGCTGTGGTTAATATAAAAGGACAAAAGAGCCACCGGACGGTAGAAAAAGCTCTGGAAATCGTAGAGCACCTGGAACACCGCGCCGGAAAGGACGCAGAAGGCAAGACGGGTGACGGCGTGGGAATCCTGCTTCAGATCTCCCATCGGTTCTTTTCCAAGGTCTGCCGAGAAGCCGGAATCCAGATCGGCGGAGAACGGGAATATGGAATCGGAATGTTTTTCTTTCCCCAGGAGGAATTGAAGAGAAACCAGGCGAAAAAGATGCTGGAGATCATCCTGGCAAAAGCTGGCTTGAAATTCCTCGGCTGGAGGGAGGTTCCGGTGAAACCAAGCGTGCTGGGCGCCAAGGCAAGGGAATGTATGCCCTACATTATGCAGGCATTCATCGAGAAGCCGGAATATGTGGAAAAGGGCATTGATTTTGACCGGAAGCTGTACATTGCCCGCAGGGAATTCGAACAGAGCAACGAGAATACCTATGTGGTTTCCATGTCCAGCAGAACCATCGTATACAAAGGAATGTTTTTGGTGGGACAGCTCCGTACCTTTTTTGACGACTTGAGAAGCCCGGATTATGAATCGGCGATTGCCATGGTGCATTCCAGATTCAGCACCAATACCAACCCCAGCTGGGAGAGGGCGCATCCCAACCGTTTTCTCGTACACAACGGCGAGATCAATACGATCCGGGGAAATGCGGACAAGATGCTGGCACGGGAAGAGACCATGTCCTCCCATTATCTGGAAGGGGAGCTCCACAAGATCTTCCCGGTGGTCAATGCTTTAGGATCTGACTCAGCGATGCTGGACAACACGCTGGAGTTCCTGGTGATGAACGGGATGGACCTTCCCCTTGCCATGATGATCATGCTGCCGGAACCCTGGGACAACAACGACACGCTCACCCAGGAAAAGAAAGATTTTTATCAGTATTATGCCACGATGATGGAGCCCTGGGACGGTCCCGCGTCCATCCTTTTCTCCGATGGAGATATGATGGGAGCTGTCCTGGACCGCAACGGTCTCCGTCCATCCAGATATTATATCACCAGCGACGGGGAGCTGATTCTCTCCTCTGAGGTGGGTGTTCTGGAGATTCCGGAGGAAAAGATCGTACAGAAGGAACGTCTCCATCCGGGCAAAATGCTCCTGGTGGACACCATTCAGGGAAGGGTGATCCAGGATGACGAGCTGAAAGAATATTATGCGACCAAGCAGCCTTACGGGGAATGGCTGGATGCGAACCTGATCGAACTGAAGGATTTGAAGATCCCCAACAAGGCAGTGAAGACCTACAAAGGCGAGATGCTCTACAAGCTTTTGAAGGCATTTGGATATACCTATGAGGAGTATCAGGATTCCATCCGTACTATGGCTCTGAACGGAGCGGAGGGAATCTCTGCCATGGGAACCGATACGCCGCTGGCTGTCCTTTCGGACAAATACCAGCCGCTGTTCCACTATTTCAAGCAGCTGTTTGCCCAGGTAACGAATCCGCCCATTGACGCGATCCGGGAAGAGATCGTCACCTCCACGACGGTTTATGTGGGTAGGGACGGCAATCTTCTGGAGGAAAAACCGGAGAACTGCCAGGTTTTGAAAATACATAACCCGATCCTTTCGGATACCGATATGCTGAAAATCAAACAGATGCAGGTACCGGGCTTTAAGGTAGGCATCGTTCCCATTACCTATTATAAGAGTACCAGCCTGGAGCGCGCCATCGAGCGTCTGTTCGTGGAGGTGGATAAGGTTCACCATGACGGAGCCAATATCCTGGTGCTTTCTGACCGGGGCGTGGATGAAAACCATGTGCCGATCCCTTCCCTGCTGGCGGTTTCAGCGGTGCATCAGCATTTGGTAAAGACGAAGAAATGTACATCCCTCGCCCTGATCCTGGAATCCGGGGAGCCAAGGGAGGTTCATCATTTCGCAACCCTTCTGGGATATGGCGCCTGTGCCGTCAATCCGTATCTGGCACACGAAGCCATCCGGGATCTGATCGATAGCCATATGCTGGACAAGGATTACTATGCGGCAGTACAGGATTATGACAATGCGATCCTTCACGGCATTGTGAAGATCGCCTCCAAGATGGGAATTTCCACCGTTCAGTCTTACAGAGGTTCCCAGATTTTCGAAGCCATCGGAATCTCCAAGGAGGTGGTAGACCGGTATTTCACCAACACCGTGAGCCGGATCGGCGGAATTACTCTGTCCGATATCGAGAAGACCACCGACGGCCTGCACAGCAAGGCGTTCGATCCTTTGGGACTGGGCAGTGATCTGACCTTGGACAGCATGGGATGGCATAAGATGCGGAGCAACGGGGAGAAGCACCGCTACAATCCCAAGACGATCTCCCTGCTCCAGGAAGCCACATGGACGGGCAATTATCAGAAATTCAAAGAATATACGGAAATGGTAGATAAGGAAGAGACGGGCTTTATCCGAAGCCTTCTGGATTTTGACTATCCGGAGAAGGGCGTGCCCATTGAGGAAGTGGAAAGCGTGGATTCCATTGTGCAGCGGTTCAAGACCGGAGCCATGTCCTACGGTTCCATTTCCCAGGAAGCCCATGAGACGCTGGCAATCGCCATGAACCATCTGCACGGAAAGAGCAATACGGGAGAAGGCGGAGAGAGCAATGAGCGTCTGGATTCCAGAGGAACGGACGATGACCGCTGTTCTGCCATCAAGCAGGTGGCATCAGGACGGTTTGGCGTGACCAGCCGTTATCTGATCAGTGCGGATGAGATCCAGATCAAGATGGCACAGGGTGCAAAGCCTGGCGAGGGCGGTCACCTTCCTGCCAAAAAGGTCTATCCGTGGATTGCAAAGACGAGACATTCCACCCCGGGCGTCAGCCTGATCTCTCCACCGCCTCACCATGACATCTATTCCATCGAGGATTTGGCACAGTTGATCTACGATCTGAAAAACGCCAACACCAGAGCCAGGATTTCCGTCAAGCTGGTATCCGAGGCTGGTGTGGGAACTGTGGCAGCCGGTGTGGCAAAGGCAGGAGCGCAGGTGATCCTGATCTCAGGATACGACGGAGGAACCGGTGCGGCTCCGGCAAGCTCCATCCATCATGCAGGGCTGCCCTGGGAGCTGGGGCTTTCGGAAACCCACCAGACGCTCCTTGCCAACGGGCTCAGGAATAAAGTTGTGATCGAGACAGACGGAAAACTTATGAGCGGCAGGGACGTAGCGATTGCAGCTCTTCTGGGAGCGGAGGAATTCGGCTTTGCCACAGCTCCGCTGGTGACCATGGGCTGTATCATGATGAGAGTCTGCAACCTGGATACCTGTCCCATGGGTGTGGCAACCCAGAATCCGGCTCTCCGCAAACGGTTTATCGGAAAACCGGAGTATGTGGAGAATTTCATGCGGTTTATCGCAGAGGAGCTGCGGGAATACATGAGCCGCTTAGGATTCCGCACCGTGTCGGAGATGGTAGGAAAATCGAATTTCCTGAAGAGAAAGGACAGCCATTTCCCGGGATGCGGCGATGAGGTGGATTTGAGCGAGATTCTCTACAATCCTTATGCAGGAACCGACAGAAAACTGACCTTTGACCCGAATGAATGCTATCAGTTCGGTCTGGAAAAGACGTTGGATGAGAGGGTATTGCTTCCGAAGCTTGGAAAAGCTATGGAACGCGGGGAAAAAGCAGAGGTGTCCGTGAAGGTGACCAACACCGACCGTACGTTTGGCACCATCTTAGGCGCGGAGCTGACCCGCCATCACAAGAACGGGCTCCCGGAGGACACGCTGATCGTGGACTGCCAGGGAGCAGGAGGACAGTCCTTCGGTGCCTTTATTCCCCAGGGACTGACGTTACGCCTGACCGGTGACAGCAACGACTATTTCGGCAAAGGTCTCTCAGGCGGCAAGCTGGTGGTGAAGGTTCCCGAAAAGGCAGCATACCGTCCGGAGGAAAATATCATTATCGGAAACGTGGCTCTCTACGGAGCTACCAGTGGAAAAGCGTATATCAACGGGGTAGCCGGAGAACGGTTCGCCGTGCGTAATTCCGGAGCCACCGCCGTTGTGGAAGGCGTAGGCGATCACGGATGCGAATATATGACGGGCGGAAGAGTGGCAGTGCTTGGACGCACCGGCAAGAACTTTGCAGCCGGAATGAGCGGCGGTATCGCCTATGTACTGGATGAACACAGCGAGCTGTACAAGCATATCAATAAATCGATGATTTCCATCGAAAAGGTGGATAATAAATACGACCAAAAAGAACTGAAGGGAATGATCGAGGATCACGTCAGGGAGACCGGATCCAAGCGAGGAAAGGAAATCCTGGAGCATTTCAAGGAGTATCTCCCAATGTTTAAGAAGATCATCCCCAACGATTACCGGAAGATGCTGCTTCTCTCTGCAAAATATGAGGAGCGGGGCTTAAGCAGTGAGCAGGCGCAGGTGGAAGCGTTCTACGAGAGTACCGGAAGCCAGAAGCCCCTTCTGGAACAGTGAGATCATACGGAAAATGAGACGATAAGGAGGAAAAGACAATGGGAAAACCAACAGGTTTTTTAGAATATCCAAGAGAAACGGCAAAGGTGGAAGCGCCGAAGGTACGCATTGCCTCCTTCCAGGAGTTCCGTACACCGCTTTCCAGGGAAAAACAGCAGGAGCAGGGCGCACGCTGCATGGCATGCGGCGTTCCCTTCTGCCAATACGGTTCTATGCTGGCAGGAATGGCATCAGGCTGTCCGTTGCAGAATTTGGTGCCGGAGACCAATGACCTGATCTATCGGGGCAACTGGAAGCAGGCTTATTACCGGCTGACCAAGACACACTGTTTCCCGGAATTTACCAGCCGTGTGTGCCCTGCTCTGTGCGAGGCTGCCTGCTCCTGCAACCTGAACGGGGAGCCGGTCTCCACCAAGGAAAACGAGCGCGCCATCATTGAAAACGCCTTTGAAAAGGGCTGGGTCAAAGCGGAGCCGCCGAAGGTCCGTACCGGCAAGAAGATCGCCGTCGTGGGAAGCGGTCCCTCCGGTCTGGCAGCTGCCATGCAGCTGAACCGCCGAGGCCATTCCGTGACGGTTTTTGAGAGAAGCGACAGGATCGGAGGCCTTCTGCGCTACGGCATCCCCAATATGAAGCTGGACAAGAAGGTCATCGACCGCAGGATCCGTCTGATGGAAGAGGAAGGTGTCCGCTTCGTCACCAACACCGACGCGGCAGCAGACGGCAAGGCAGCGGAACTTTTGAAAGAGTATGACAGGATCCTGCTCTGCTGCGGCGCGTCCAATCCCAGGGATATCAAAGTTCCGGGCAGGGAGGCGAAGGGGATTTACTTCGCGGTGGATTTTCTGAAATCCGTCACCAAGAGCCTGTTGGACTCCGGCTTTGAGGACGGCAATTACATCACTGCCAAGGACAAACATGTGTTGGTAATCGGCGGCGGAGATACCGGAAACGATTGTGTGGGAACGGCGATCCGCCTGGGCGCAAAGTCCGTTACCCAGCTTGAGATGATGCCAAAGCCCCCCGAAGACCGTGCCGCCAACAACCCCTGGCCTCAGTGGCCCAGAGTTCTGAAGACAGATTACGGTCAGGAGGAAGCCATCGCCGTCTTTGGAAAAGACCCGCGCGTGTACCAGACCACAGTCAAAGAATTCTTAGCAGGAAAAAAAGGAGAGGTGCAAAAGGCGACACTGGTGCACCTGAAGCCTCAGAAAGATGAGAAAACCGGAAGAATGAACATGGTGCCTGTGGAAGGCAGCGAGGAGACCATCAAAGCCGACCTGGTCCTGATCGCAGCCGGCTTCCTGGGCGCAGAACAGGCAACCGCCGACGCATTCTCCGTGAAACTGAACGCCCGCACCAATGTGGATGCCAAGGAAGGCAGCTACGAAACCAGCGTACCAAGGATTTTCGCAGCCGGCGACATGAGACGCGGTCAGTCCCTGGTCGTATGGGCAATCCGGGAAGGAAGAGACGCGGCAAGAGCCGTCGATGAATCCCTAATGGGGTATACAAACCTGTAGGTACCAGGGTTCCAAAGTCAGGTGCCGTTCATGCTAGCATGAAAAGGCACCTGACCTTGGAACCCGCCCAAACAAGAGGAAGGAGCGATTTACGAAGTAAATCAGCGGAATCCGAATGTTTGGAGGATTGCGGGAGCTGCGAAGCAGCGGAGCAATCCGTGGGTACCGTGAGAGTAGTGAGAGGAAGTCAGGTGCCGTACCTGCAAGCATGAAAAGGCATACGACCTTGGAACCCGCCAAACAAGAGGAAGGAGCGATTTACGAAGTAAATCAGCGGAATCCGAATGTTTGGCGGATTGCGGGAGCTGCGAAGCGGCGGAGCAATCCGTGGGTACCGTGAGAGTAGTGAGAGGAAGTCAGGTGCCGTACCTGCAAGCATGAAAAGGCACCAGACCTTTAAGAGTAGTGAGAGATAGAGAGATAGAAGACCAGAATACCGGATATGTCTGCAGGATCGCGGCAGAAGCATAGGGATGTGCAGTCCGATGGCATACCCGTACAAGGAGGAGTAAGATGGCAGAGCAATTAGACAGAGAAACGATGGAGAACGTTGCCCTCCTCTCCAAGCTGATGCTCTCCGAGGAAGAGATGGAGAAGGCGAAGGAAGAAATGCAGCGGATGCTGGATTATGTAGATAAATTGAACACGTTAGACACAGAGGGCGTAGATCCGGTCACCCATCTTCTGGCGGACGGCAATGTGTTCCGGGAAGATGTGGTGGAAAATGGGGACGAAAGCGGGCAAATGCTTGAAAATGCGCCAGAGAAAAAAGACGGTCAGTTCAAAGTGCCGCGGACTGTGGAATAGGGAGGCGGAATATGGAAATCAAAGATCTGACAGCCCTTGAGCTGTCCAAAGAAATCCAGTCCGGACATGTCAGTGTCCAGGAGGCGCTGAAGTCCACTCTGGAGGAAATAAGCAAAAAAGAAAAGAACGTTCACGCCTACCTGAATGTCTGGGAAAAGGAAGCCTTAAGTCGGGCAAAAATTGTGGAAAAGGAGATTCGGGAGGGACGCCTGAAAGGTCCCCTTGCCGGAGTTCCTGTGGCAGTGAAAGATAATATTTGCACGGAGGGAATGGAGACCACCTGTGCCTCCAGGATGCTGAAGGGCTTTCGTCCGCCCTATCAGGCAGAGGCAGTCAGCCGTCTGCTGGAAGCAGGGGCAGTGATTGTCGGAAAAACGAATATGGATGAGTTTGCCATGGGAAGCACCACGGAAACCTCTGCCTTCGGTGTGACCCGAAATCCCTGGAACCCGGACCATGTGCCGGGAGGATCCTCGGGAGGTTCCTGCGCCGCTGTGGCTGCAGGGGAATGTTATCTGGCGCTTGGCTCTGATACTGGAGGGTCGATCCGCCAACCGGCATCCCACTGCGGTGTGGTGGGCTTGAAACCTACCTACGGGACAGTGTCCAGAAGCGGCTTGATTGCCTACGGCTCTTCTCTGGATCAGATCGGTCCGGTGGGAAAGACCGTTGCAGACTGTGCAGCAGCCCTTGAGGCAGTTGCCTCCTGGGATAGGAAAGATAGTACCTCCCTGAACAGAGGTCCCTTAGGACTTCTGGAAGAGTTGGAAGCCTTCGACGGAAGCCTTCATGGAATGAGAATCGGCGTTCCCAAAGAATTCCTGTCCAAGGGAGTACAGAGAGAAGTCCAGCAGGCAGTGGCGGATGCGGTGGAGATTCTGACCCGTCGGGGAGCACAGATTGAATTTTTCAGCCTGGAGCTGACGGATTACGCCATTCCCACCTACTATATCATTGCGTCGGCAGAGGCAAGCTCCAACCTTTCACGCTTTGACGGCGTGAAGTACGGATATCGTGCCATTGAGGCGGAAGATCTCCACAAAATGTACCGAATGACGCGGAGCAAGGGCTTTGGCGAGGAAGTCAAAAGACGGATTATGTTGGGTTCCTTTGTCTTAAGCTCCGGTTACTATGACGCCTATTATTTGAAAGCGCTGAAGGCGAAGACCCTGATCAAGCAGGCATTTGACCGTGCCTTTGAACGGTTTGACGTGATATTGGGACCTGTAGCGCCTACCTCTGCGCCAAAGATTGGGGAAAGCTTACAAGATCCCTTAAGTATGTACTTGGGAGATATCTATACGGTCCTTTCAAATCTGGCAGCGCTTCCCGCAATCAGTGTGCCGGCTCTTTTGGATGATGCAGGGCTGCCCGTGGGAATTCAACTGATGTCAGACTGCTTTCAGGAAAAGAAGCTGCTCCGGGCGGCAAAGGCATTTGAGGAAGAACGGGGTGAACTAAAAGCTCACGCACCGAAAGAGGAACCTTCCCATGGGAAGGTCAGCCAGAAGGCGGCGAAGCAGGACAGAAGCGGATTAGGGGAGGTGACAGCGAAATGACCAGGGAATATGAAACCGTGATCGGGCTGGAGGTACATGTGGAACTTTTGACCAATACGAAGATCTTCTGCGGCTGTTCCACTGCCTTCGGTGCCAAACCCAACACCCAGACTTGTCCGGTCTGCACCGGAATGCCGGGAGCGCTCCCAGTTTTGAACAGAAACGTCGTGGAGCTGGCGCTTCGTGCCGGAATTGCTGCCAACTGCCAGATCAATACGTTGTGCAAATTTGACCGGAAAAATTATTTTTATCCGGATAACCCGCAGAACTATCAGATTTCCCAGCTCTATCTGCCCATCTGTCACGATGGCTGGGTGGAGATCGAGACCGGTTCCGGGACAAAAAAAGTCCGGATTCATGAGATGCACATGGAGGAGGATGCGGGCAAGCTGATCCATGACGAATGGGAGGACTGCACTCTGGTAGACTACAACCGAAGCGGCGTCCCGTTGATTGAGATCGTATCGGAACCAGATATGAGGAGTGCTGAGGAAGTGATCGCCTATCTGGAAAAGCTCAGGCACATGATGCAGTATCTGGGCGTATCGGACTGTAAGCTGCAGGAGGGTTCCATGCGTGCCGACGTAAACCTTTCTGTGCGCCCCAAGGGAAGCGATCACTTTGGCACCAGGACAGAGATGAAGAATCTGAACTCTTTTAAAGCCATTGCCCGCGCCATCGAAGGCGAGCGTCAGCGTCAGATCGAGCTTTTGGAGGAAGGAAAAGAAGTGCTCCAGGAGACCAGGCGCTGGGACGACAACAAGGAATATTCCTATGCTATGCGTTCCAAGGAGGACGCCAAGGACTACCGCTACTTCCCTGACCCGGACCTTCCGCCGGTCTATATCAGCAGCCAGTGGATCGAAAAGATCCGAAGTGAACAGCCGGAGCTTCGGGAGGAGAAGAAAAAACGCTACCAGGAGCAGTATGGGCTATCCGAACAGGACGCATCCCTGATCACGGAGTCCCGCCATCTATCAGACATTTTTGAGGAGACGGCAAAACTTTCCAATCGACCGAAGAAGGCAGCCAACTGGATCATCGTGGATACGCTTCGCCTGGTAAAAGAAAACGGGATGGATGCCGATGACGTGAATTTTTCGGCCAAACATCTGGCGGACCTGATCCTTCTGATGGAAAAGGGAGAGGTCAATAACCAGGGAGCCAGAGAAGTATTTGAGCATATTTTTGCAGAGGATGTAGATCCGCTTACGTATGCCAAAGCCAAAGGGCTTCGGATCGCACCGGCGGACGACGGAGAACTGGAATCCGCAATCGATCAAATGCTGGCAGCCAACCAGGATTCCGTGGAAGCCTACCGAAACGGAAAAGAGAAGGTGTTCGGCTTCCTGGTAGGTCAGGTGATGAAGGAAATGAAAGGAAAGGCAAATCCTCAGGAGGTAAATCGGATTCTGAAAGAGAAACTGAAGCCGTAAAAAGGGAAGCCTTATGAAAAATGGAAAATGAGAGCAAGCCTTGAAAGGGAGAAGAATGTTTTCGTTCGATAGAAAAGGGATATCGGTTCATACCGATTTTACCCTGGGAACTTTTTAAGAGGAGGAGACAGCCCGGTGGGATTCAGGCTTTTTTAGCCCTGGATCTTCAGAGGGCAGCCTCCTTCTGTTGTGTTAAAGATAGGTTTTGGCGATTTGAACGATACACAGCCGGGAAAGATCTCTCTGTAAACAAGGAAATCCGGAGTCAAACGGTAGAGGAGCCAGACGTACTGTCTACGAGAGGAAGGATATCCTGATCAGAATGATGGAGGAATCAGGCATGCTGTCTTTGAAAGCAGGATGTTTTAATTGGGGCGGTAGTGAGAGCAAGTCATACTACCCCCGGAGACCAAGAAATACTGATCTGAATCGTAGAAGAGCCGGGTGAACTACCCCCTGAAACCGAGGAAAGCAGATTTGAATCGTAGAGTTGCCGGATGAACTACCCCCTGAAACCGAGAAAAGTAGATTTGAATCGTAGAAGAGCCGGGTGAACTAC
>DVFT01000106.1 GCA_018713105.1 Candidatus Limivivens merdigallinarum
AATGTTCTTTTTGAAAACGCCGTCCGTCCGTATCAAAAAATTGTTGATCCGGCGGAAGCACCGGACGATCTA
This sequence comes from Candidatus Limivivens merdigallinarum, assembly GCA_018713105.1. Taxonomy (GTDB): domain Bacteria; phylum Bacillota; class Clostridia; order Lachnospirales; family Lachnospiraceae; genus Limivivens; species Limivivens merdigallinarum. The sequence continues at coordinate 73 of DVFT01000106.1, forward strand.
TCACGACAACCCTTTTGCCAAAAGACTCGATCAGACGATACAGCGAATAGTACGTCATAATGCTCCCGTAATTACTGCTCCACCAAAGCCCTAAAATTGCAACGTCGTACTGCGTTTCCTTTTTATCCATACTTTATTCCTCAAGACTCCATGTTTATTTCATTTCCAAATACTTTCTCCAGAAACTCATGCTGGTCATCTCCTGGTATCGGCTGCGATAAGTCTCTTTTGCCTCGTCGTAATGCCGGTCAATCTCCTTGAAGGTCTGAAAGAGCCTTCGGTAGCAGGAGAGCATCTTTTTCACGCTTCTCTTCGTATAGGCAGAGTTTCCTGCTGCATCGGTGAAGATCACCTCTGATGCCCGGTACATCTTATAAATATTGTTGTAGGGCGGAACGACCATGACCTTTTTCTTATTCACCGGCAGGAAATAGCCGTTGAAGGTTCCGATCTGGAGATATTTTTTGATCTTACCCACGGGGTCGAACTGATGGGGATCCGTCAGCATCTTCCAATCGTAGTCCGATTCCTTGATCCCCTTGTATCCGATATATTCTGCCTTGGGCTTCGTCTTATAATTCAGCTTGCCCACTTCCTGATGCAGGGGCTCTGCCTCCTGCTTCAGGAACCAGTCCATTCCTTTCAGGAAGTCTTCCACTGCCCGAAGGTTCAGATCCACATACCGATACCGATAGCGTGCGATATTGCTGCTGACCCATTTCAGGAGGATCTTCTTGAATTCCTTAGGACCATAATCCGGGTAATGGATAGCATTGACGATCGCAAGATTTCGGATATCATAGTATTCCAGCGCACCCTGCATTTTATTTTCAAAGGCTTCATGCCATACGCACAGACCATTCATGAAAATAAAACGCCCCTTTCCCACTCTCAGGCCGTACTCCACATCATCTCTGTGGATGAACAGCGGGAGGGGAAGATTGTTTTTATCAATGATGGAAAGCGGATAGCAAGTGTACCACCAACCGGTGTATTCCGCCGGCTCCTCCTTTTCATTGCGTAGGAGATTCGAAAGCTTCCTCATATCCACATAATGACGAAGAGCCTCGATGTTCCCTCGGTTCCATCTGGCGCCAGCCTCGTACTGGATGTTTGGCTCATCTTCTCTCATAATCGCTCCTGCCACCACGAAATCCTTATATTCTTTTTTCAAAAGAGAAAGGAATACATAATTCGTCTCCAGACAGTGAGGTTCGATCACTGCATCGTCATCCATCAGGAGCACATGGCTCAAATCCAGGGAACTCTTGGCATTCAGAGATTCAATGATTCCCCTGGTAAATCCGCCCACGCCTCCCACGTTCCGGTTCGGGTTGATCCGGATATACGAGCTGTTCCCGATGATCTTCTCCGCCTCAAGGGTCTTGGCATTGTCGGAGATAAAGACATAGAGATGACGGTAAAGAGGGGAGTCCGGATTGTCCAAAATCGCTTTTTTCAGGACGTTCATGTTCCGCTCCACATACTTTTCCCGCTTGAAGGTACAGATATCCACTGCGATATTGACATTCATGTTCACAGGAACTCTGTTTTCCTCCAGATATTTGCCGCCCAGGAATTTGCCGCCCTTTGCGTTGGCTTTCAGCTGGAAAGAATAGATTCCCGCCTCCTTCGGCTCGCCGAAATCCATGATGACATACTGCGGCTCCGCGGAAAACACAGTCTTTTCTTCCAGGATTTCCGTCTTTACCTCATCTTCTTCTCCATCCTTGCCCTCTTTCAGGACGTGGTGTTTCAGATAGATGGTAAAACTTCCCTGAAGCTTCAGACCTAACTGAACCGTCTCAAGAACCGTATATTCCCTCCATTTCCCAATGGAGAAGCTGTTGAAATAGGTATCGAAATCAGCGGTACCGCCTTTCAGAAAGGTCAGGCTGCCATCCCCCTCCTTCGTCACCAGCTCGTCGTCGATCCGGTAGTACAGCCGACGGTCCGTCTCAATCTGTTCCGGTAATAAGATTCGTTTAATATCCATAGTCTCTCCTGTCTTTGTTACTTTGCTTCATCCATCGCCATGTACTGATCACAAACTTCATTGACCTCTCCCGAAGCCTTCGTCTCCCCGTGATCCAGCCACATGGCATGGGTACAGAGGCTTCGCACCTGATCAATATTGTGGGATACAAACAGCAGCGTAGTTCCTCCCGCAAGGAGTTCGCTCATCCTGTCCATACATTTCTTCCGAAACCGGAAGTCTCCCACTGCCAGAACCTCATCCACAATCAGGATATCGGGCTTCACCACAGTTGCCACGGAAAATCCGAGCCGCGCCTTCATACCAGAGGAATAATTCTTGATGGGAGAATCCAAGAATTGTCCGATCCCGGCAAATTCGACGATTTCATCAAAATGCTCTGCCATGAATTTCTTGGAATGCCCCAGGACAGCGCCGTTCAGGTAGATATTCTCCCTGGCAGTCATATTGGCATCAAACCCTGCGCCCAGTTCGATCAGAGGGGAGACACTTCCGTTGACCTGGATCGTTCCCTTATAGGGCTTCATGATCCCGCTAATTGCCTTCAAAAGCGTAGATTTTCCCGATCCGTTGACACCGATCAATGCCCATGCCTCGCCCTTTTTCACCTTCAGGGAAACGTCTTTGACCGCCAGAAATTCCTGGAACATCAGCTCTTTTTTTACCAGCTTAATAAAATATTCCTTAAGGTTATCTACTTTTTCACTGGCAAGATTAAAGCGGATCGTCACATGATCCACATCTATCATATATTTTTCGCTCATTGCTACCTCCAAAGTCACCTCAGACGGTATCTTCTTTTCTCATATATCAGATATAGAGAATGAATTTATCCTGGTTCTTCTTAAATGACCACAGACCAATCACAAATACCACGATCGCAATCAGCCAACCGCCCCAAAAGATACGCGGTCCCGGAAATTGTCCGAGGTAAACCATATCCCGGAACTGTGCCACGTAATAATACAGAGGGTTCAACCCCTTAATCACAAAAATCATGATCGGATTATTAATCCTCTCCAACGGATAGAAAATTGGAGTTGCATACATCCATGCCGTGGTGATT
>DVFT01000107.1 GCA_018713105.1 Candidatus Limivivens merdigallinarum
GTGGGCGGCGCAGTATTACAAATACACCCGTCCGCACCAGCTTCTCACCTCCGGAGGCTTGGGTACCATGGGCTATGGCCTGGGAGCGGCAATCGGCGCCAAATTCGGCAGACCGGATAAGACAGTGATCAATATTGCGGGAGACGGGTGCTTCCGCATGAATATGAATGAGATTGCTACTGCAGCGAGAAACCGTCTTCCGCTGATCGAGGTGATTGTGAACAACCATGTACTGGGTATGGTACGTCAATGGCAGACCTTGTTTTATGGCAAGCGCTATTCCAATACGGTCTTGACAGACGGCGTAGACTTTGTGAAGATGGCGGAAGCCATGGGGGCAGTCGGAATCCGTGTGACGAAGAAAGAAGAGTTTGAGCCTGCTTTAAGGAAAGCAATCGAGTTGAACTGCACCGTTGTCCTGGACTGCATCATTGGCGCTGATGATAAAGTATTCCCGATGGTTCCGGCAGGGGCGGCAATTGAGGAAGCCTTTGACCAAAATGATTTGCAGGAAGAATAAACTTATGAGAACCGCTGAACCAGATGGCTTTGGCGGTTTTCTGCTTTTTGGAATGTTCGTCATAAACGGACAAATGACAGCGAGGGAAGAAAAAACTCTTGACTATTGTTTAACAATGAGGTACACTTTAATGAGTTAACGGAATAGATAACGAAACTTTGAGATTTAAGGAGGAGTAAGTCGTGAACAGAGTGTACAATTTTTCAGCGGGACCGGCGTGCCTGCCGGAAGAAGTGCTGCGGGAAGCGCAAGAAGAAATGCTGGACTACAAAGGGTGCGGCATGTCCGTTATGGAAATGAGTCACAGATCGAAGGTCTTTGAAGAGATTATCCATGAAGCAGAGCAGGATTTAAGGGATCTGATGGGAATTCCCGACCATTATAAGGTGCTGTTTCTTCAGGGGGGTGCGTCCCAGCAGTTCGCAATGATTCCGATGAACCTGATGAAAAATAGAGTGGCAGATTACATTGTGACAGGACAGTGGGCAAAAAAGGCATGGCAGGAAGCACAGAAATATGGAAAAGCCAACAAGATTGCCTCCTCAGAGGACAGGACGTTTTCCTATATTCCGGATTGCCAGGATCTTCCCATCAGCGAGGACGCGGATTATGTCTATATCTGCGAGAACAATACGATCTACGGTACAAAATTCAAGACGCTTCCCAATACCAAGGGAAAAACGCTGGTAGCGGACGTCTCCTCCTGTTTTCTCTCTGAGCCGGTTGACGTAGAGAAATACGGGTTGATCTATGGCGGCGTGCAGAAGAATATCGGACCGGCAGGTATGGTCATTGTGATTATTCGGGAGGATCTGATCCGGGAGGATGTGCTTCCGGGAACCCCTACCATGCTCACCTACAAGACCCATGCCGATGCCAAGTCCCTCTATAATACACCCAACTGCTACTGCATCTATATGTGCGGCAAGGTGTTCAAATGGCTGAAAAGGAACGGAGGACTGGCTGCCATGAAAGAAAAAAATGAAAAGAAGGCAGCAATCCTTTACGATTTTCTGGACAGCAGCAGCCTCTTTCATGGTACGGTGGAGAAAAAGGACCGTTCCCTTATGAATGTTCCCTTTGTCACCGGAGATAAGGAGCTGGATGCCAAATTCGTCAAGGAGGCGGAAGAGGCCGGCTTCGTCAACCTGAAAGGGCACAGAAGCGTAGGCGGTATGAGAGCAAGCATCTACAATGCAATGCCCATTGAGGGTGTGGAAGCGCTGGTCGCTTTTATGAAAAAGTTTGAGGAGGAGAATCAACCATGCTGAAATATCATTGCCTGAACCCCATTTCCCAGGTAGGGCTATCTTTGTTGGGAGAAGGCTTCGAACGGACAGAACATCTAGGTGAGGCGGATGCGGTTTTGGTGCGGAGCGCCAATATGCATGATCTGGAACTGCCCCCCTGCCTGGAAGCAGTGGCGAGAGCCGGAGCCGGAGTAAACAATATCCCCCTGGACAAATGCGCGGAGAAAGGAATCGTAGTCTTTAATACCCCGGGAGCCAATGCAAACGGGGTGAAGGAACTGGTTTTGGCAGGTCTGTTCCTTGCTTCCCGTGACATTGTGGGCGGCATCAACTGGGTGCAGAGCCAGAGCGGGAACGAGGACGTTGCCAAGGCGGCGGAAAAGGAGAAGAAGCATTTCGCAGGCTGTGAGATCAAAGGGAAAAAGCTTGGCATCATCGGTCTCGGAGCCATCGGCGTGTTGGTGGCAAATGCGGCGGTGAACCTGGAAATGGAGGTTTACGGGTACGATCCCTATATTTCCGTGGATGCGGCATGGAATTTGTCAAAGGAGATACACCACATTGAGAAGGTGGAGGATATCTACAAAGAATGTGACTATATTACCATCCATGTGCCGCTTTTGGACAGCACCAGAAAGATGATCAATCAAGAAGCCATCGATATGATGAAGGACGGTGTGATAGTCCTGAATTTCGCCAGGGATCTTTTGGTGGATGAAGAGGCAATGCTGGATGGACTAAAGAGCGGCAAAGTAAAACGTTATGTGTCGGATTTCCCGAATACTGTGACCGCAGGCCAGAAAGGCGCGATTGTGATTCCCCATCTTGGCGCATCCACAGAAGAGTCGGAGGACAACTGCGCGAAGATGGCGGCAGAGGAGATGATCGACTATCTGAAGAATGGGAACATCCGCCATTCCGTCAATTATCCGGACTGCGATATGGGGGTCTGCCAGGATCAGTGCAGGATCGCCATCAACCACAGGAACATCAAAAATATGATCGGACAGTTTACGACCCTGTTTGGTGAGGGAGATATCAACATTACCAGGATGGTGAACAAGAGCCGAAAGGATTACGCATATTCCCTGTTTGATCTGGAGACGGAGCTTCCGGCAGATTTACTGGAAAAACTGAAGAACATCGAAGGTGTCCTCAAGGTGCGTGTACTGTAAAGACAGATGAAAAACCTCTGCTGGACGGTTTGCCGTTCCAGAAGAGGTTTTTCTGTAAGCAGCGGAAAGGCTGATCTGACGCGGAAGCCGATAACCCTGCTGCAGGAAACAGAAAAATTGGCTGACAAGGAAAAGGAACAGGAGACAGAGAGATTATGGCTGAAATCAGATCATTTCGGGCAATCAGACCGAGAAAGGAACTCACAGCGCGGATCGCTGCGCTGCCCTATGACGTATATAACAGCAAAGAAGCCAGAAAAGAGGTGGAGCGGGAGCCCTTAAGCTTTCTGAAGATCGACCGGGCAGAGACACAGCTGGGGGAAGAAGTGGATCTTTACTCCCAGGAGGTCTACGAGAAGGCAAGAGAAACCCTTCTTTCGATGGAACAGGAGGGGGTGTTCCAGAAGGAGGAGAAGCCCTGCCTTTATCTGTATGAAGAGACCATGGACGGTCATGTGCAGACCGGGCTGGTATGCTGCGCGTCCATTGACGATTACCTGAACGGCGTCATCAAAAAGCATGAAAATACCAGGCGGGACAAGGAGGAAGACCGCGTCCGCCATGTGGATGTCCTCAATACCCAGACCGGACCGATTTTTTTGGCTTACCGCAGGGTGGAGGAGCTCTCAGAACTTTTTTCGAAGATCAAGGAAGGAGAAACGTTGTTTGATTTTGAATCTGCCCAGCAGGTCCGGCAGCGGGGGTGGAAGATCGGGGAGGAAGCGGTGATTCTCCGGATCCGGGAGATTTTTCGGAAGATTCCAGCTCTTTATATTGCAGACGGGCATCACAGGGCGGCATCTGCCGTGAGAGTCGGTATGATGCGGAGAGAGGCAGCAAAGTCTTATACCGGAGAAGAGGAATTCAATTTCTTTTTATCCGTCCTCTTTCCGGCAGAGGAGCTACGGATCTTTGATTACAACCGTGTGCTTTTAGGCCTTAACGGAAATACGGAAAAAGAGTTTATGAAGAAACTTTCTGAAAAATTCAAAATCCAGAAACAACAAGCTCCGGTCCGTCCCGAAAAGAAGGGCGTATTCGGCATGTATACGAAGGAAGGCTGGTACCGTCTTGAGACACTCCCAAAATATCAGAAGGAGGATCCTGTGGAAGGATTGGATGTCTCGTACCTTCAGCGTGAGGTCCTCGCACCCCTGATCGGAATTAAAGACCCAAAGACGGACAGAAGAATTGATTTCGTTGGAGGGATCCGGGGACTTGCAGAGCTGGAACGAAGGGTGAAGGAGGGAGCGAAGGCAGCGTTTTCCTTATATCCCACCTCCATGGAAGAGTTGTTTGAGGTGGCGGATGCGGGAGCATTGATGCCCCCGAAATCCACCTGGTTTGAACCTAAATTGCTGAGTGGTCTGTTTTTGCACGAATTGGTATAGAAAGAGCACAAAAAAATGAAAAAATATTTTACTTTTTTGGTAATTATGGTAAAATAAGTCCATCAACACTAGAGTGGTAAAGGCAGCAGCTTTTTCCATAACAATGGGAGGGATTGGTAATGGATGAAAAATTATATGAGCTGATGGATTGGGCAGAGATTGAGGCGCTTACCTATTCCGAGGAAGACAATCCTCATCAGATCCTGGGTGCGCATAAAGTGGAGGACGGAATTCTGATCCAGACTTTTATCCCCACAGCAAAATCTGTGTCGGTGCTTTTGAAAAGCGGTAAGGAATATCCCATGGAGCTTGAGGATGAAGAGGGCTTTTTTGCGGTATTGCTCCCTTTGAGCAGAATCCCCAGCTATACGTATAAGGTGACATTTGACAATGACACGACGCAGATTTATGGGGATCCATACCGGTTCGAGCCTCAGATTACGGAAAAAGACACGAAGAAGTTTAATGCAGGGATTTGCTATGATATCTATGAAAAACTAGGTGCACATCCCATGACGATCAACGGTACGAAGGGTGTCTACTTTGCCGTATGGGCGCCCAACGCCCTGCGTGTGAGCCTGGTAGGAGATTTCAATCTCTGGGATGGACGGAGGCTTCCCATGAGAAGGCTCTGGGATTCCGGGATTTTCGAACTGTTTGTGCCGGGACTTGAGGAAGGCTGCATCTATAAATATGAGATCAAGGCCAAAAGCGGTCTGATTTTTCTGAAAGCGGATCCTTATGCCAACCAGGCGGAGCTCCGTCCCAATACGGCTTCTGTGGTGGCAGATCTTACAGGCTTCGAATGGAAGGATACGGAATGGATCCAAAACAGGAAAAAAGCGGACTCCAAAAAACTGCCTATGTCGATCTATGAACTGCATCTTGGTTCCTTCAAGCGTCCCGCCCCTGGGGAGTTCTACAACTATCGGGAGCTGGCGCCGATGATCGCCGAGTATGTGCTGTCCATGGGATATACACATATCGAGCTGATGCCGGTGATGGAGCACCCGCTGGATGAATCTTGGGGGTATCAGGTGACCGGATACTATGCGCCTACCAGCCGCTACGGGTCTCCCAAGGACTTTATGTATTTTGTGGACTATATGCACAGCAAGGGAATCGGGGTAATCCTGGATTGGGTGCCCGCCCATTTCCCGCGAGACACCTTCGGGCTGTGTGCATTTGACGGAACCTGCCTTTATGAGCATCAGGATCCGAGAAAAGGTGCGCATCCCCATTGGGGCACGCTGATCTACAATTACGGGCGTCCGGAAGTCTCCAATTTTTTGATTGCCAACGCTTTGTTCTGGGCAGACAAATACCATGTGGACGGGATTCGGATGGATGCGGTGGCTTCTATGCTTTATTTGGATTATGGCAAACACGACGGAGAATGGATTGCCAATATTTATGGAGGAAATGAAAATCTGGATGCAGTGGAATTTTTCAAGCATCTGAATTCGATTTTCCACAAAAAGTATCCCGGCATCAGCCTGATTGCAGAGGAATCCACAGCATGGCCGAAGGTAACGGGAGCTGTGGAGGACGATGGGCTGGGCTTTGATTATAAGTGGAATATGGGCTGGATGAATGATTTCATCGGCTATATGAGCTTGGATCCCTATTTCCGCTCTTATCACCATGGAGAGCTGACCTTCAGCATGATTTATGCCTACAGCGAAGACTTTATCCTGACGCTTTCCCATGACGAGGTCGTCCATGGCAAGGGTTCCATGATCGGGAAAATGCCGGGAAAACGGGAGCAGCAGTTCGCAAACCTAAGAGCAGCTTACGGATTCTGGATGACCCATCCCGGTAAAAAGCTGCTGTTCATGGGACAGGATTTCGCCCAGTATTCCGAGTGGTCGGAAGAGAAAGAGCTGGAGTGGGATCTGCTCCAGTATGAGGAGCACAAGAAGATGCAGGACTATGTCAGGGCGCTGAACAAGTTCTACCGGGAACATCCAGCGTGCTATGAGATGGATTACAATCCAGACGGTTTCACCTGGATCAATAATATCTCTGCAGACGAAAATATGCTTGTGTTCACCAGAAACACCAAAAAGAAAGAAGAGACCCTGCTGGTGGTGCTGAACTTCTCACCGCTTACTTACGAGAAGCATAAAATCGGAGTTCCCTACCCCGGCAAATACAAAGAGATTTTCAACAGCGACAAGGAAGAATTCGGAGGCAGCGGCGTGGGAAATCCAAGGGTGAAGCAGTCCAAGAAAGATGAATGCGACGGCAGGCCGGACTCCATTGCCATCACAGTGCCGCCCATGTCTGTGACGATCTTTTCCTATACGAAGACAGTCCAGAAGGCAAAGACCAACCAGGAAGCCAAGGAAGCGATCGGGCAGAAGGACAGTAAGGTAAAAATTGAGACACTGCCTGCCGGAAAGGGTGTAAAGGCGGAAAAAGCAGAGGATGCCCGAAAAGGCAAGACTTCTGTTTCCAAGGAAGGGGAACCACAAAAAACAGAAAAATCAGCGGAAAAAATAGCAGCAGCCGGACAGGAGAGAACCGACAGCAAGGGCAAACCGGCGAAAAAAACAGAAAAAACTGCCGCAAAGAAAAAAACAGTACGCAAAAGGGGATTGAAGGAAGAAATCCAGGAAAAATTGGACGAGACTGCCCACAAGATCATCAGAAGAAAATAAAACAATAGGTAAGCTGGCAAAGGTGGGATGTTTATGGAAAGCTTTGATTATTTTGTGAAAACCATAACAAATGCAGAATATGTGGTATGCCTGACGGGGTTGAATATGATCCGGGAACTTGGTATGCGCCACTATAAGGATCTGGATAAGGCATATGAGGTGGAACAGAAATACGGATATTCCCCGGAAGAACTCTACACGGCGCAGTGCTTCAACACCAGACCGGAGATCTTTTACCAATTTTACCGGAATGAAATCCTGAAACATATTGATACGGAGCCAGGAAAAGCCTTTTATGCGCTGGCTGACTTGGAACGAAAAGGAAGGGTCAAAGCAATCCTGACCAAAGGAATCTACAATTTCCTTAGAAAAGCCGGATGCACAAACGTATACTATCTTCATGGGAACATGTGCGAGCACAATCATTGTACTCATTGCGGCAAGGAATTTCCAGTGGAGTATCTGCTGGAGAGCAGAAAGGTGCCGACTTGTGATGTCTGTGGTTCCGTGATCCATCCAGGTCCCATCCTTTTAGGAGAAATGATTCCGAATCATCTTGCCAGCGCTGTCGCCGGAGAAGTGTCGAGAGCGGATGTGCTGTTGGTCTTGGGAACACATCTGAAGGCAAGTATCTGCCAGGAGTATATTCAATATTTCCGTGGCGACAAGGTAGTATTGATCAATGAGGAAGAGCATTATTCGGATAATGTGGCAGACTTCGTCATGCATAGCAAAGTGTCTGATGTTTTGCCGAAGTTAAACGAGAGAATTTAGAATACAGGAGGATGCCGCCTGGGAAAAGGGCTCAAAGGAGTAGGATGCGGAGGTAACCATGGGTGAAGAACAGCATAAGAAGAAAAGCCGGAAGAAAATCTTCCTGCTGATCCTGGCAGTGATCGCGGCGGTGATCGGAGCTGGAGTTTATAGACTCTATCGATTTTATCACCAGGCAAACGAAGCACTGGACCAGATTCAGCGCTACGAGATTCCCAAGGAGGAGGTCAAGATAAACCAGGAGGTGGAAACGAACGAAGCGCTTCAGGGATATACGAATTTGGCTTTGTTCGGATTGGACACCAGGGAGGGGGATTTAAACCAGGCGAACAGCGATACCATCATCATTGCCAGCATCAATCATGACAAGAAGGAAGTAAAGCTGGTCTCCGTATACCGTGACACCTATCTGGATATTGGGGAAGGACTGTATCGGAAAGCCAATGCAGCCTATGCCAACGGCGGACCTTCACGTGCCGTAAAAATGCTCAACGAGAATCTTGATTTGGATATTGAGGACTACATTTCTGTTGATTTTGGTGCGCTTGCAGATGTCATTGATGCTCTGGGCGGATTGACCATCACGGTGGATGATGCGGAATGTGTCCATCTGAATAATTATTGCGTGGAGACTTCAGAAGCCACGGGGGGCGATTATGAGGAGCTTCCCGGTGCAGGAACCTATCTTATGAACGGTGTGCAGGCGGTCTCTTATGCTAGGATTCGTTATACAGCGGGCAATGATTTTAAACGGACGGAACGACAGAGAGAGGTAATTGCCAAATTGATTGAAAAAGCCAAAAAAGCGGATCTGAAGACTCTCTATAGAATTGTAAATGCGGTTTTCCCTGAGGTACTCACAAGCTTTGAAAAGAAAGAGCTGGTAGAACTCGGAACCAGCCTGATCACATACAGCCTGGGAGAGACGGCAGGCTTCCCTTTCAGCCACAAGACAGGGGGAAAAGGAGGATCCGGCGATGACGAGATACCGGTAACCCTTGAGAGCAATGTGGAGGAACTGCACGCATATCTTTTTGAGGAGGAGGATTACCAGGCATCTGCAAAGGTAAAGGAGATCAGTGCCCAGATCGTAGAGGATACCGGCTATGACGAAGATACCGATGCCAGCCGGGAGAACTTTACAACACAGACTGGAGAAGATTTCGAGGAGACCGAGGCATCGTCTGAGAAAGAGATGGAATCAGGGACAAAGACAGAGCTTAAGGCAGAATCAGAGACAGAGATCAGCAGCGAGCCTTAATTTGCATGTCAGGTCAGGTTGATTACGAAAAGCCGCCCATTTCCGGGCGGCTTTTATATTTTTTGATCGACCGGATATCCGGATGTCTGTGCAAGAAAGCTTGCCCACACATGCAGCGATCCTCCGGTCGTATCGCACAAAAAAAGATCCCGGAAACATCCAGGACCCTAACCAAAGCTCCCGGCCGGACTCGAACCGGCGACCCACGCATTACGAATGCGTTGCTCTACCAACTGAGCCACGGAAGCTTATCAATGGTATCTTGCATCGACTTTTGTATTATAGCCGATTTTTTTTAATTTTGCAAGCATTTTTTTCAAAAAAAGCAAAAGCTGGAAGAGTCCGAAAAGATTTGGGATACTGGAAGATTCCTGTGAAATCCTGTATAATAGAGAGACAGACAGTGAACATATGAGGAGGTAGCGATGAAAAGAAGAGGTATGAAGCTGGCATTGTGCCTGGGCGCCCTGATTTCCGGCGGGTTCCTGGGAACCATTGCCGGACAGGGAGAACGTCTTGTGCTGGCAGCAGAACAGAGTACAGGCGCTTACGAAGCAGGCGGGTGGACCATCGAACTGGAAGAAGCAGAGCGCTCCAAGACACTCAGCAGTGTCAGTGTCGCCCTGGGTTATTCCAGCGTGGAGACGACCGACCTGGAACGAAGTGCCGAGGAAGGGTATGAGTTCTGCCTGATCAAGCTGCGTTTTGAAAAAGGCGACAGTACGGAGCCAATCCAATGGGAGAAGCTGAAGCTTGTAGAGCAGGACGGCACAGAATACAGCAGGATGGATGATGAATTTATTACGGATTACGGAATGCAGAGGCTTCCGGGAACGGATTTAAACTTTGGCAGCTATGAAGGCTGGGTCTGCTATCAGATACCAGAGACTGCCGGTGAGCTGTCCCTGGTGTATTCTTTCCAGGAGGAGGAATTCCAGGCACCGATATTATTCGTACAGAATCCAGAGCAGGAAAATACTGCGGCGGAGCCGGGACAGACAGAGGACGAAGAAGCCAAAACAGAGACAGCGCTTTGGGAACGTATGGATTATGAAGATCCCTTTACCCAGCAGAGGGCTATCGATGCAGAGCTTTCCAGAGAAGCACAGAGCGGATATTCGTTTGAAGATCCTTTTGTGGTATTGAACCCATATCAGAACTCGCCGTTGTCTGCGGTGGTGATCTTCTCCACAGAGGAGGAGACAGGGGTAGAGATCCGGGTAAAGGGGAAATCGGAGGCAAATGATATTACCGCTTCCTTTGAGGCGGACGATACCCACATCCTCCCCATCTATGGATTGTATGCCGGGGAGACCACAGAGGTGGTATTGACCCTGGATGACGGCAGTACGAATACTCTGGAGATCACGACGGAACCGCTGGATTCTGTGCTGACGGAGGCAGTGGTGGCGGTGGATGAGACAGAGGGCTTGCCGGATGACGGGATGCTGACCTTTGTCAGTGTACAGAGGGCAGATCAAGGCTCCTATGGGGCGGTGGCTTATGATGATGCCGGGGACATCCGCTGGATCCTGGAAAAAACAGAAGGACGTACCTTTGCACTCAAGCGGCTGGCAAACGGCCACATGATGATGTCTTCCTCCAGGCTGCTGGAGCCCAACTATTATGTATCAGGGCTTGTGGAGTTTGACCTCTGCGGGAAATATTATGCGGACTACCTGATTCCCGGAGGACAGCACCACGATTTCGTGGAACTGTCTAATGGGAATCTGCTGGTTGCCACAGATGCGGAAGATTTTTCTACGGTGGAGGACCGGATTGTGGAGATCGACCGAGAGACCGGCGAGGTGGTCTACGAGCTGGATGTGGCAGATCTGATCGATCCTTCGGACGGAGGCTCTGTTAATCAGACGGAGGAGGACTGGTGCCACAACAACTCCATCGACTATGACGAAACGACCGATACCCTGCTGCTTTCCTGCCGGCATCTGGATGCAGTCCTGGGCATAGACAAAACGAATAAGGAACTGAAATGGGTTTTGGGTGATCCTTCCGGCTTTACCCAGGTGCCTGAGGACAAATTTTTCACACCCATCCATACGGAAAATGGATTTGAGTGGCAGTACGCCCAGCATCAGGCAAGCTTCCTGCCGAACGGAGAAATCCTTCTCTTTGACAATGGAACCAGCAGGACGAAGGTAGGACGGGAAGAGAGGGCTGTGACTGGAGATGATGTGTATTCCCGTGCAGTGTGTTACCGGATCGATACGGATGCCATGACGATTGAGCAGGTGTGGAGCTACGGAAAAGAGCGGGGAAGAGAATGGTATTCTTCGTTTATCTCGGGAGCAGAGTATCTGGGACCGGATGATTACTGGATAACCTCTGGAGGAAACAGCTACAATGCAGAGGAGGATACCTATGACCTCCCGCTTTCCCAGGTGTCATCCAATGAACTCCATACCTATATCAGCCGGGTCAAGGACGGAGAAGTTGTCTATGAACTTCAGTTGCCAAGCCTGAGCTTTCGAAGCACCAGGCTTCCCATGTATGCCGCTGAGGATGCATATACCATTTATGACCGGGGAATCCGTCTGGGGGATCTGGGAAGTGTAGAGACGACGCAGATGGAGGAGGCAGACCTTGATGCGGCACAGCCGGTGGATTTTACCCTGGATACCCTGGTGCAGAATCCTGACCGGATCGTTGTTTCCGGAACCTGGCAAAAAACAGGGGAGGATGCAGCCCTTTTGTTGGTGGATGAGAATAATGAGCAGTATGCGTTTTCCATAGAACCTGCGTCTTACAGTTCCGGGGAAAATGAGGAGGCGTTCAGTATCTGGATCACGTCCTCGTCCATTCCTTACAGCCACAGATACCGGGTTTATCTCTATAACCAGGGCACTCTATACAGTACCATGCGGTATTTGGACAATTATGTGGATACCTCCAATGAACGGAACGGCAGAGGTCCCCAGTACACACTCTATGAAACGGAGGGCAATCAATATACGCTGGTTACTTCAGAGGAAATCAAGATCCGGACAGGGATTACGGAGGAGACCTCCCTGCCGGTACAGACGGAGATGATCCAGCAGGAAATCCTTTCAGAACTGGAAAGCGGCGAGTATACCATTGAGAATCCCCTGGTGATCCAGAACCCCTATCAGACAGCACCTCTCACTGCCCTGGTGGCATTTACCACCAACGACGGGCTGAGAACCAGGGTCACTGTGGAGGGCAAAACAGAGGAGCAGGACATTACGGATACACTGGATCTTACCCGGACCCATCTGGTTCCAGTGCTGGGGTTGTACGCGGATTATGAAAACACAGTCCACCTGGAGCTTTTGAATTCCAGGGATGAGGTGGTGAAGGAAAACACGCTGACCATTGAGACGGATGTCCTGCCGGAGTATCTGAGAACGGCGGTCAATGTGGAAAAGGCGGGAGAGCCAACCTCCATGGATCTGATGCTGGTGTCAGGTCTTGGCACTCCCTACGTCTACGCCTTTGACAGTGCCGGGGAGATCAGGTGGTACTGCAGCCTGGAAAGGGAATACTACGGGGCATTTCCATTGGAAAACGGTCATATCCTTATAGAATCCCCGGATGTCCTTTACCCCAATTCCAGTATGCCCAATTCCCCGGAGATGCTGGAGATGGATTATTTGGGAAGGGTTTTTCAGATATACTATTTCCCAGAAGGCGTCCATCACGAGGTGAAGGAGAAAACACCTGACGGAAACTTACTAGTGGCAACCAATTCCAACGACGGCTATGAGCAGAACATGGTGCAGGAGATCGACCGAAACACCGGTGAAGTGGTGAAATCCTTAAACCTGAATGAGCTGCTTTCAGAACTTCCTTATATTACCAGGGACGACTGGTGCCATATCAATACGGTTTCCTATGACGAGGCGACGGACAGCGTGCTGATCAGCTCCAGAAATCTCCATTCCGTCATCCGGGTCAACTGGACCACCGATGAGATTCAATGGATCCTGGGAAATCCGGAACTTTGGGAAGGGACCGTCTACGAGGACAAGGTTCTCGTGCCGACCGAAGACTTCCAGTGGCATTACCAACAGCATTCTGCCTACCAGCTTGAGGAAGATCTGGACGGCAATCCGGAGACGGCGGAGATCATGCTGTTTGACAACCACAATGCCCAGTATCAGATGCTGGATTCCTATGATTCCACCGGACACTCTTATGTAAAGATTTATGCCGTGAATGCCCGGGAAGGGACGGTCAGCCAGCTCGCCAACTATCCCACGGAATATTCCAGCATCACCTCCAACACCTTCGGGATGTGGGAGGAAAACCGGATCTTTTCCGTGAACGCCTACCTGCCTGCCAGCGACGGCTATCAGGGAAAAATCTATGAACTGGACGCAGAGACGGGAGAGGAGATCAACACCTGGACGATCTCACACAGATTTTACCGGGCATACAACGTCTCCTTTGATCTCTGGGACGCATCCATGCCCTTCGAACTTTCGGAGACTTACAGGAAGGGAACCTTGAGGACGCCCATCCAGGTGGATCAGCCGGTAAGGATCGAAGGAACGTCGGTGCTCACGGAAGAGCAGGCAAAGTTTATTCTTCAGGAAAATATCCTTTATCTGTATGGAGGGGACCATACCTATACCCAGATCATCTTTAACGGGGAAGACCATACCTATGCTTATGACATTTCCGACATCAAGCTGCGGTCCGAGAACGTGGACAGCTACCAGTACCGCCTGCCCATCCCCATCCAGGATCTGGAACCGGATACCTATGAGATTCAGGTGATGTATTATGACCGCCTCTACAACACAAACGCTTCGTTTACCATAGAATAGCCTGTAAAAGCTGTCCCCGCAAAGCCCACACCCTTTACGGGGACAGCGTAATGTGGTAACGCGGTAAAAAATTTCTGCTTGCAATCTTAGGGAAAAGTGCTATAATGTAAGAGATGGAAGCATAGCTCAGCTGGGATGAGCGTTCGCCTCACACGCGAAAGGTCAGGAGTTCGAGCCTCCTTGCTTCCATTTTCTATGTACAAAGATAGCCGCAGGCCAGGGTGAGATCATTGGTCTGCGGTTATTTTTGTTTAGTATTGTTAAAAAATAGACAAATATAGTTAAAAATTTAACAATAATGCAGATGGAAATACACAGGACTTTCGGGTATAATAAAAGCGTGAATAAAAGAAAACATCAAAGCGATCCTATTAAAAACAAGGAGATGAGTGGCTATGAAAATTTTATTTTTTGGTACCAAAAGCTATGACCGTGAATTTTTCAAAGAAGGTTTGCAGGATGAAAAGTACAAAGAAATTGAGATTAAATTTATCGAGCCGAATCTGACACCGGAGACGGCAGAGCTTGCTCATGGTTATGATGCGGTATGTGCTTTTGTAAATATGGATCTGTGCACCAGGACGATCCAGATTCTCCATGAAGCGGGAATCAAACTGATCCTGATGCGGTGCGCAGGCTTTAACAATGTAGATCTTAAGGAGGCGAAAAAACTGGGCATCCAGGTAATGCGTGTTCCCAGTTATTCTCCGGAAGCCGTGGCAGAGCATGCCATGGCATTGGTATTGACGGCTAACCGCCATATGCACAAGGCCTATATCCGCGGCCGCGAGAACGATTTCAGCCTGGCAGGATTGATGGGAATCAACCTGTATCAGAAGACGGCAGGCATCATCGGTACCGGAAAGATCGGAGCCGCCTTTGCCCGCATCTGCCATGGCTTCGGGATGAATGTCATCGCAGTGGATGCCTATCACAATCCAACCCTGGATTTTGTGAAATACGTGGATATGGACACCTTGCTCAAAGAATCTGACCTGATTTCCCTCCATTGTCCGATGACAGAAGAAAATCACCACATGATTAATGAAAAGACCATTGCCAAGATGAAAGACGGCGTGATCCTGGTCAACACCTCCAGAGGCGGATTGATCAATACGGAAGACCTGATCCAGGGAATCCGAAACGGAAAATTCTTCGCTGTGGGTCTGGACGTGTATGAGGAGGAGACCGGTTTCGTCTACGAGGATATGTCTGACCAGATCCTGAACCGTTCCACCATGGCAAGGCTCCTTTCCTTCCCAAATGTAATGGTAACCTCGCACCAGGGATTCTTCACCAGGGAGGCGCTGGATGCTATCCGGAGGACGACGCTGGACAATGCAGTGGACTTTATGAAGGGGACGGAGAGTCCGAATACGCTGTAAAAAGGATGTTCGCTTGGCCTTTGGCCTGAGAAAATAAGAAGAAATAGTTGCCGCAGAGTGCAGAAATCAGGAGAATTTTGGCGGAATGTTGGTCAAAATTGCGGGCTGGTTGCATTCTGCGGCATTTTTTTTTATACTGAAAGCAGAAAATTGATAATGAAGGAGAGGGCAGTTATGAAAAAGGTATACAGTTGGGGAAAGCTTCTTCCAGGAATTTTGCTTCTGTCACTGCTGCCATTTTTTTGCAGGCTGCAGATCGTAGACACCGGCTTATCAGAGTATCCCTGGTTTACCAGTGAAGCGAGGCAGGGAGACGTTTTTTTATACTGGAAAGGGATTCTTTTTTTGATTCTGGTGGCGGGAATGCTGGTGACTTTGATTCTGTGTAGAAACAGCCTTCTGTTTGAGGGACTGTGGATACCGCTTGTCCTTTATCTGGTTTTGGCGATTCTATCCACAGCTCTGTCTGATGAAAAAAGATTTTCCCTGCAAGGCATGTTTGGTTCTTATGAAACTATTTTTATATTAATTGGATATGGGATAACGGCTTTCTATTTTGCACAAATTTGGATTGGGGAGAAAGAACGCGCCATATTTCTGGGTTCTCTGCTGATTGGGGCAGGATTTCAGGGGCTGTTGGGCATTAGCCAGATTTTGGGACGAGATTTTTGGAATACCGGATTGGGACAATGGATTTTGGCGTCGGGAGGAGAGAAGCTGTTGTTCCGTTTTGGTGAGATTGAAGGACATCAGGTGTACATGGGATCCTATCACCCCAATTATGCTGCCGTATATTGTATTTTGCTGATTCCTATTTTGATAGCAGGCCTTTTTTATTTTCAAAAGTGCTGGGAAAAGACAGCGGCAGGAATTGTATGCGCAGTCATGCTGATTTGCCTTGTGGGGACAGGCTCAAGAGCAGGGTTATTGACTTTAGCAGTGATGGGGAGCTTCGCACTTTGTATATTGATAAAAGGGATGCGAAAGAAAGGGATCGCCCTTCTGATTTTTGCAGGAATTCTGGGATGCATGG
>DVFT01000108.1 GCA_018713105.1 Candidatus Limivivens merdigallinarum
GATTCGTTTCCTCCATTTCTTTCTTATTCGCGTTCCATCCTCTCAGGTCGGCCATTATGCAGCTCGCTTCTTGTGTGCGGCGGCTGCTTCCATCTCAGACAGCTCTTCCCGGATGCATCCATAGTAAATCTGTTTCTGGATGATAACGGCGATGCTTTTTTTCAGCCAGTTTTCCGCCGTCTTCCGGACCGTGTTGGTTTCATCGTCCAAATACTGAAGCATAAGAGCATCTGAAAACCCTCCGGGCTCCTCGAACCGGAACCTGGGCTCATAGGCAATATCCCCGGAATGCTTTCCCATCTGAACATACCGTTTTGCTGCCAGACGGATTTGCTGTTTGTCGATCCGTGGCAGGAACTGTTTTACCTGAAAACCGGATTCGGCCATCAGGCGTTCCCGCTCCTGCAAAAGCATCTGCCTTCCAAGGTACGTCACCTTCTCCTCCAGCTCATCCCGAAGGTATTCTTTATCCGGAAAGCAAAATTCCTCTGGTATCCCAAATACCTGATATAAGATCGGAGATACTTCGTAAAGGCATCTGTCCGTGATTCGGAAAATCCCGCAAAGCCTCAGGGTATGGTACTGGATGAAATCCGTTTCCGCGTCATTGCCGCTCCCATAAATCAGAAGCAGGCTGCCGATCATCGCTTTGGCAAATGGCTGGTTGGAAAACCAGCCAACCAGTTCGCCGCCGTAGTTCAGCCACTCATACAATTCCTTGGTCCTGATCCCTTCTAAAATCCAGTCCGGCAGGCTTGCCATCGCGCTCACCTCTCAAATAAAGGGCAGTACGCAGCCCCGTAAGTAAACCCCCGCGTTTTCCAGGAACGAAGACCGATCCAGCTTGGCGGCCCTGACAAACCATTCCAGAAAAAAGCGGGTCAGGTTCTGCTGCAGGGTACGGTGAGAATAAATGGCGTGGTCCAAAAAACTCTGATACTTGTTACCACTGTCTGCGCACAGGTAACATCGCAACAGCCAGGCTGCCTGCTCATCATCGCGGCAGTCCAGTTCGATTTCCGTAGTTCCATCATAGGAAAGCTGGTGCAGCTTGGGTTCCTGCCTTACCTGTCCTATAATGTCATCTGCCAGACGTTTCGACGCCTCATTGCGCGCGTCAAAATAGCAGATTTCGGACAATGCTTTTAACCATGCATAACCAAGATACGTCAGATTTTCACGCACATTGCTTGGCTGGGATGCCAACGCTTCCACCGCCTTATCGTGATGGAGCTGAAAGCTGTTCAGGTAATAGTCCATCCAAGCCACCGCTACCTCTCTTCCGCTGCTTACATTTACCGTTTTTTTCATTGGACTCCTCCCATTGGATGTCCCAGGTGTGGCTTAATACTGCACTTCCCCTGGAATATCAAAATCGATCCATCTTTTTGATACACATTTTGCGATCCGTTCTTCCATCTTCAGCAGGCTCCGCTCGTTTTCACCGTTCTGCCGCGCTATCGACAATGCCTCACAGATTCCGCAGTAAACTTCATAAGCAGTGCAGGCTTCCTCACCAACAGACGCTTTATAACTTTCCACGGTTTCTGCGATCAGTTTTTTACTGAACCCGGTTTTACGCATGACACCTGCCATTGTATTGGCCGGATGCTGGATATGGATATTGCAAAGCCTTAAAACTCCCCGGAGCACCTCCTTATAATAGGTGCAGATCGCTTCTGCGTTCTCCGCGAAATCTTCGATCCCTTTGCAGTTCTTATGGCGTACCTTCATCGCCTCCCCCAGGATAATGGAACGGTTTTCTCCCTGGAGGGAGTAAAAAATATTCGCCCCGGACGCTCCCACATCGGAGGTGGTAATACGCACTGCCGCTTTTAATTTTTCTTCCGTGTATCTCCCGTATTGTGCCAGCAGATCCCGGTAAACTTTCTCCATCCTCTCATCCTGCAGCTCCCATATGGCATTTGCCGTAGAATGATCCGCATACCCAAGCTGGAAATTTGTCTGCTCAAAATCACCATTCAGGTAAGCGGAGGAAACCATATAGACATCCGGCATGGAAAGGATCGAATAATCTCTTTCATCCCCGGATAAGACTGCCCGTACCTTGCCTTCAAATAACCGTAAAAGCGCCTTTCCTTTTGCGACTTTCAGGCATTGATTCAGGATTTGCGCCAAGGTTTTCCGATCTACATCCGCCAGGGCGGTACCGTCAATGCGGGCACGCCCTTTCAGGGGCTTTATGGCTGTAGAGCCAAGCTGGTAAACCCCTCCTGGAAATTTCAGAAGCAGGCCGGTGTGCTGTTTGGTATCCTCCATCATAGATTCCATGTCTACCTGTTCCACTGGAGTGCAGTACTCCTCATTGCCGGACGCAACCAGGACTTTCAGGCTCCTGCTTGGCACCCGCACCCATTTTGCACGGGCGTCCACCTCTTCCAAATACTTGTGGAAATCCACTTCCTCACGGAATTCTTTTTCAAAATCATCTTTGTAATACATAAGCCTCCTCCTTTAGGATGGCAGGCTGATACTCTGGATTTTTCCATCTTCCACACAAAATGAATACCCATCCTCTGACATCTCCATCAAAAGCCCGATTTCCAATTCATTGATTTTTTCCCATTTAACCGTTACCATTCGTTTCCTCCTTTGCTTGTTCTTTTTCTGTTTTCATGCATACGGGGCTTTGATCCCCTGTCCCTTACCTCCCTTCCGGTTTTTGCGCACAAAAAAAGACACAAAAAGAAGCTTCTCTCTTTGTATCTTCCTATGGATTGCGCTATTCTTTGTTCTTTTAGGGCTTCCACCCAAAAGTATGCTTCCGGAATGCCCGGAACAAAATTAAAATCTCTGCCTGCTAATAGGCGGTAAAGTTTTAATTCAACTTAAGACTACCACAATATATTGTGGTTGTCAAACATATTATTCTATATATTGTGTTATTCTTCAAAAGGATGGGTAAATATGGTGTGGTCCTGCCACACCACATTCCCATCAAAATCGGGGAGGCTCCTTACCCTGGCATCTCTGCTCCGGCTTCCCCTTCTTGTGCAAGCGGTACAATATTCAGCGCCAGCGTCCGTCCGTTCCCATCTTCCCCAACTTCAAACATCACCGGCTGTCCAGAAGACAATTTCCGAAACCCGTCCTGTTTGATCTGGGAAAAATGCGCGAAGTAATCTACGCCTTCCGCATCACTGATGAAACCGTATCCCCTCCTGGCACTGAACCATTTTACTGTCCCGTTTACTGTGTTTGCCATATTCACACGCTCCTTTTCTAAATATTTTCGTGCTGTGCGCACGATCAGGGCGGCATGGAGTCGGACCACGCCTCTTACTTCCCATCCCCGGCTTTTTCAAGTCCATAAAAGGAACCAAGGTTTAACGCTGCATCCAGGGTCTTGATCCCAGACAATGCCGTCTCCTGTCTGCTGAAATAGAATCGGTAGGCCATTCCTGCCTGGACTCTTATCTCTTTCCCCAGCAGCAGCTCCGTTTCGGTTCCGTCTGTTTTTGTAATTCTTATTTTTTGAAACCTGCCGGCTGCATTATTTCCCTTTGTCTCCTTGACTGTCCCTTCAATCATCTCATACTTTCCGCTGGATGCGATATGCACAAGCCAGATACTTTTTCCAAAAAACAGCAGGCTTAAAATCACCGTCCAAAAAAGAAATCTAGGGCTTTCCATGACCCTCCCCATGAAGATCCCTAACAGCAGGAAAAATAAAGACAGGATACTCAGTTTGAGTACCCCGTCTTTAAAAGCCACCGGTATATCACGTTTTGGTGCACACTTTTTACAGATCCATTCCAGCAGCCGCTGCATATTGTTCCATTTCATCTTTTTCTCTCATCGCCTCCCCTTGAATGCTTTCTATAAACAACTGTTTCTTCCCATAAAGCCGGATCACCTCGGCAAGGAACTCTTTCTGCACGGATGCGCAAAAGGAAACATCCGGTTCTCCCACCAGGGAGGACACTTTCTCTGCCTTGTCCTCCAGCTTTCTTAAATGATAGGCAAGCCTTCCATTCTCCTCTAAAATTTCAACAAGGCGTTTTTCCTTTTCCGTAAACTCCTCCCTCCGAAAAGCTCTCATGGAAAATCGCAGTCCTCTTCCCATTCCAAGGCTGTTGCAGAAAAGCTTAAACCTTTCTGCCGTGGTGATCCTCACACGTACCATGGTTACGCGGCGCATCAGACTCAGGGCTGCTTCCTCTGCAGTTTTTCCTTCACAGGGGCAAATAAGCCCCCTGTTTTCCAGACGCCGGAAACAGTACCGGAATTCTTCCCTGTCAGCCTCTCTGCGTTCTTCTACACCAAAAGCAAGTTTCATAAGTCCCTGTACTCTCTCATAGATCTCGCTTTCTTCACAAATGGCCCATAACAGACTTGTCCAAATCTGTATTTCCATACCGCTTAAAATTTTTTCCTCCTGACCGGTTTTCACATAAAACCGTCCGTCTGCCCCTGAGCACTTTACCCCGATTGCTGTATACCACTTCATAGCAAACTCCTCCTAAAATAATTCCATGATCTCAATAATCTTAGGGATCGCGTAACCTAATACCATACCGGCAGCAATGCAGACCCCGGCATGGGATTTCCTCATGTTCCATACTTTCTGTTTCCTGGTACCGATAATCCTAACCTGGCCTGGTACCATCCACCGCAGTTTCCGGTAAAAATCGGTAAACGTAAGGTTGCCGTACCCAAAGGAACGGACACAGAATATATGCCGCTGCTGCTCCGCATCATCCAAAAGGATAAAGCTTTTCCGTTCGTTATCCTGCTCCCGGAGTACAATATAAAACTCCGGCACACCTCTCCTGCTTCCTTCCACAATCTTTTCGATCTCGTCATAGAAAATACGGCAGGCCTCATAATGTCCGTTTTTTTCCGGTTGACAAACCGCCAGGCTGCTTTCATCCAGCTCCAGGTAACAGTGCTCCGCCTCCATAATTCGTTTGCCGCACCTATGCACCTGCCAGATCAGAAGAACGATGGTTGCGCCAAGCACGCTGCACAGATACGCCAGATCCCAGCACCGCTTTTGGTAGATCAGCAGATACATGCAGACTCCTTCCGCAATACTGCATAATGCCACCGCCAGGCAGCAATGCTCCCGGCGGTCCATCAGCCGGTACACATCATCCTCGGATGCTTTCAGCCTTAAAATAGCCGCAATCAATCACTCCCTTCTATGCCGTATTTTTTCTGTTGCCTGAACCTGGAGCTGACCGCCCCTCAGACCTGCGTGCCAGCAGATACTCTGTACATTCCCGGATGCTTTCATCACATAAATAATCCGAAAACATTCCGATGTGCATATCCTTTTCCCGGAGATTGAGCCGGTTCTGCAGCCAGATATACGCACTGTGCCTTGTCATGTAGCCTTCCTTCCATATGGCATCCAGGGCCCGGTGGGCAAGGATCCTCTTATGGCGAAGGGCACCGTTTGCCAATGTCCCTTTGGGGCGCAGGCTTTCCTTGTGCGCTCCTACATAGGCATCGCACTGTGGATATCCGGAGCATACGTACAGGAAACCTTCCGGATTTAGATTATCGTTTCCGTAAACGTATGCGGTAGGACGGAGCACGGCTTTGCGCCTGCAGTATGGGCAATAAATCGTTTCCTGCCGGTTCTTTTTCTTCCTTGACATTGCACATCCCCCTTTTCGTTTTTGTTCTGGTACCCTGCATTCTAAAGAATCCGTTTTTTCTGTGACAACAGTATTTTCAAAAAAAATTACAAATTTTTATTGGGCCCGCTTGATCAGCCGGGTTATGATCCCCTCCGCGACCTCATAATTATCATTGATACGTGTTGCTACAAATCCGATCTTATCCCGTTTTCCCGGCAGGCTTGGCATATTGCAGGAATGCGCTACCGCATTTACACCGATATCCAGGCGTATAAAATAAGTCCCTTTATATACATCTGTGATCGTACCTGCATATTTTCCCTGCTTGTGACATTTTTTCAGGTTGTCTTTATTTGTGTTTGCCGTTGCGCTTTTCGCATCTACGGATATCGAAATATCCTCCACGGATTTCTGACGGATCTCATTGACGGTTACAAGGACCAGGTCGCCGATCTGGAACTTTTCCGATGCATCCACCATCCATTCCCAAGCCATGTCCCTTGCCCGAACGGAAACTTCAACGCCAAATACTTCCAGCCGGACCGCCTTTGCCGCAACTGCGATCACCCTTGCCTGTACCATACGTCCCGGATACAGCATGGGTTTCTCTCCTTCCTCCGCATAATAAAACGTCTGGCGTTTTTTCAGCATAGCGTCTTTTCTTGATGCCACGACACTTTTGGTCTCTGTGTCCAGATCCTTGATCATAAAGTCAATTTCACAGCCCAGCATATTATTGGCGATCCTGGTCTGGCGGTTCAAAGTATCCGAGTTTTCCCTCCCATCCCCATTCAAATTGATCATCATTTCACTCATTGGGATAATGATACGGAATCCATTGTAATAGGTAATCGCCACAACCCATCCGCTCTCTAATTTTTCCACGCCTCCCAATTCCCCTGTCAGGATTTTCCTGGTCCGGTGCGCGTTTAAAAGCTGGTGCCATCTGGCATCTTCCTGCTCTTCCAGGCTTTCAACCCTTGAATCCACTTCGATTGTCAGCACCCCGTCAAGGGCAGCTCTGGGAACTTCTTTTTCCAAAGCTAAAGTGGTTGCTTCTTTCCTTGCTTCTGCCATATTTCCCCTCCAATCTTTTAATGAAAAAAGGCACAAAAAAAGCCGCTTTTCAATAAGCCGCTTTCATTGGTGCCTTCTTTACGCATATCATTTTATAATAGCCCGAATCGGATGTCAATATCACCGCTGACGCAATCCTGTCGCAGATCCGTCGCAATTTGCTCGCGCCAGTTTTTCCTTCCCGTCTTCAAATTTCAGCTGTGAAAAATATAGATATTTTCCTGCAATCTGTCTGCATATATGATGCTCGGACAGATATGCAAAGTCCGTGCAATCCGGGTTATCCTTTTCCCATCCGCTAAGCTCCAGAAAGGACTGTAAAGAATCATAAACTTCGATGCAGTCCCACGCCAGCTCCAACAGGCCGATATCATCCCCTGGGATGATCATGCCAAATTCCGCAGCTAAAAGATAGCAAAAGCTGTACCGGATCAGGGGATTCTCCTTTAATCCAATCCTTTGAACTCCCAGCTCACTCACTCCTTTCCTGTTGCGAAAACAGGTCTTCGACTTTCAGGATGACCTTTTCGTTTTTCCGGTTCCTTGCTTTCTCTTTCTTTGGCATCTTCGTGTCCACTGCCAGGACGGTTTCCTCCGGCGTTGCCATCTCCTCTTCGGACATTTCTTTTCCTGCCTGCTGCATTGCCTCATTCATCTGCTGCTCTTCTTCCCATTTTTTATACCACCCTGGAATATGTTCCTCGACCTTTTCCATATGAAGTTTCTTTGCATCCGCATGCTCGGTATAGTCCATCTTCCGAAACCGCAGCACATTATGTCCACGTATGATCAGCATTCCCTGATCCAAAGGGTAACGCAGCACTTCGTCCGGAAGCAGGAGCTGGCGTTTTCCCACTGATGTAGATTCGGAATATTCCGGCACATAATCGGTTGCCCGGATGGTATGGTAATTTTTACGCACAGAGGATACGTTCACTGTAATCTCCCCGCTCCTGTCACTGAAATATGTGGCGGTAGTCATGTCATTGCATCCAAGAAAAATAGAAAAATCACATCCGCCAAGGATCTCTTCCCATTGATTGTCTGGATAGCGGTTCTGCAGCTGCGGGATATTCTGGTAAAGAATATTCATCCCAATCCCCCTTGATCTGGCTGTTGCCAGCTTTTTCTTAAAATCCGGGACAACGCCGATGTTGGGGAATTCATCTAAGATAAAGTTCATCGGGATAGGCAGCTTGCGATCCTCTGTTTTGTCCGCAAACCGGACAAGTTTAATACATAGGAAGCTGGTAAACAGCGTTGCCAGCATATCATACGTGGAATCCTGGTCAGATGTAATACAAAAATAGGCGCATTTTTCTTTTCCCGGAAGTGCCAGGTCAATGTCTGTATAGCTGGTAATCTGCTGGACAAGCCGGTTCTGCAGAATCTGGAGCCTTGTCCCCAGTCCCAATACAGCGTTACCCTTTACCTTTTCCGCCTTGGAAAACAGTTGATAAGGACCTTTCGCCGGATGGTTCCCGGGCAGCCTCTCAAAAATCGCGTCAAGAGCTTCCACACTTTTATTCAGCAAAAGCTTATACGCCTCCGGAAAGGTTTTCTGCCCCTCTGGATATTCCTCATACACATATAGACACAGGGCCTTTAGCAGGTCC
The DNA here is from genome assembly GCA_018713105.1 of Candidatus Limivivens merdigallinarum. Lineage (GTDB taxonomy): Bacteria > Bacillota > Clostridia > Lachnospirales > Lachnospiraceae > Limivivens > Limivivens merdigallinarum. Next base: position 8,303 of record DVFT01000108.1, read on the forward strand.
ATTTCCACGTTGTCGTAAAAATGGTCGAATTTATCCGTGGTATTGCGGATCACCACATCACAGAACACATCGATCAATTCCCCTTCATCAATTTCTGCCAGGCAATTCCAGGCGTCAGAATGAATAAGCTGGATCAGGTTCAGCTGCTTAACCGTGTACCCTTCCTCCTTCAAGTATGCGCAGAGATCCTCATACAGTTCTGATTTGGGATCTGTCAGATACATGCTTTCTCCTCGCCTGATACACTGCAGCGCCATAACACGGGCAAACGCCCTGGACTTCATAGACCCCTGTGAACCGCATACGGCAATATTCCTGTTTAACCTTGAGTCTACCGGAAGGCTGATGATTCGCCCAGTATCAAGCTCCTTTCCAAAAATGATCCCCGCCACCGGTTCCGTATCCCGGTCTGTCCTCAGGATTTGGGACAGCTCCTCCTGCTTCATAAAACCAGCTGTACCGTAGGTGCCCTGCTCCGAGATAAGGAAATTTCGTTCATCCTCTTCCCCCTTCCCTTTTCCCCGAAACACGATCAATACAGCAACAGCAAAGAACAGCACGGCGGCTGCCGCGGATGCCTGCAGGCCGGACAGCGTCATCACGCCCCGTCTGATACACACAGCCGGATTTAAGATAACATCTGCCTCCGAAAACAGTGTGGATAAAAAGCCTCCAACATAAAAAGCCAAAATCACTCCTCCCACGATAAACAGGAGGAGCTTCCATGCCTTCCACGTTCTACTCTTCTTTACTTTGACTTCCCCCCTTTTTTTCTCCCATATCTTCCATTCCCCAACCGGACTGATGGTACAGATACAGGTTTTTATAATAACAGCCCATGGTGTTGACCGAATTATACAACGCGGTAACCAGTAACGCCCGGATATTCCTGGCTTTCGTTTTATTCCCATCCATACAGTGCAGAACATACTCCACGTGCATTTTGGTCAGCTTAGCATACTGTGCCTTTACCGCCGCCGCTGGTTTGTCCTCTTTGTTGACCCGTATATACTCCGCTGTGGATGTCATAATATCCGTCATGATCCCTAATATTTCATCAATCCGCTCGTCATACGGTTCATCATGCTTCAGCGCTACGTAGTCGATCTGCATTTTTACCAGTTCCCTGGCGCTTTCGATGGATAAGATATTGGATTCTCCGCTGTATTCTTTGTAGGTAATTTCTGTATTTGTCTCCCCGATTTTGGAGAGATCCCTCTCCGTTTTCAGGGAGAGGGGTTCCCCCATTTGGGTGGGATATCTCCCCGATTTCGGTGACACATCCCCCTGAAATCGGGGACACCCCCATCCTGGCTTCTCCGGAGCATGGTTTTCCTGTGTTTCTGGATACGTCAACCTTTCCAGTACGTCAACGTCCAGGCTTAAGAACAGGACATTAGGGATCAGGCGGCCCCCTTTTTCAATCGTTCGGAATACCCTCTGTATCACACCAAGCTTTTCCAGTTCTATCACCGCATTGGTGACATCCCGTTTGGTTAAGCCGAATTGTTCAGAAAACTGCTGGTAACTGCGCTGCAGCATATCCGCATGGAAACGCTTGCGGAACCCAATCAACTGGCCGCTTGCCTCGTCCCTTACCTCAATGGGGCGGTACCAGTAAACAATATCAGCCAAAATAATGATCGCATTTAGGTTCGGCTTGCCTGTCTCCTTGCGGATTGTCTGGTACCAGGCTACCGGGATGATGTTTCCGGTAATCTGCAGCTTTCCCATCCGGTCTACCGCGCTGCATCCGGTCTCAAATGCATTTTTCACAGCAGCACCTCCTGCCGTTGGTTGGACGCCTACGCTACGCGTCCTGACGCAGATACTCACATAGACGCTTCGTGAGTATTGCCTGTATTTTCATCCCCTCCCCAAAATAGTTTTGAAGTGTCTCTTCCTGATAGTCCAGGCAGAACACTGTCCCTTCCTGTTTCCATCCGGCGTCCTGTTTGATCCTGGATAGCTTATGCATTTCCAGTTCCAGACAAAAATAAACGGGATTCCCGTCTGCGTTATATCCGTCACAAACGGAGAATTCCTTATCCCTTTTGCGGGATAAGACGCCTTCCAGAAACCGGTAAAGGCGTCTTCTCTTATCCGTATCACATAAAAGAGCTATCTGTACGCTCGCTTCCTCGCACATGGGAACATAATAATACCGATCATATACATCATCCACCTGAAACAGGTTCTTTTTTACTCCTCCGTCACTTTCCAGTAAATCTATCAGGAATGATGGCGATTCCCCCAGGATAAGCGCATCTGCCCCTTTAAAGCTGCCGGACCGAAGCAACAGTTTCTCCGTCCAGACACGCATGGAGCGTTCCATTTTCTTGGCCCACTTCATTCTCTGCTCCCGCGTGTTATAAACCACATAGGCAGATATCCCGGACAGCAGCACACCACAGGCTCTGGAACCTTTAATCGCATCATTGCCGTTTTTGTATTCCAGACTTCCGTAGTACGCTTCCACCCCGCTGCTTCCAATGCCTCCACCCATTGCAGGCTTTTGGCTTTGGAAAACGCACACACCCGTCTTATAAAAAAAGACCCATACCTCGCTCATCCGATGAAGGCGCTCCCGTTTCCTCAGCTCGCTTTTTACATGGCTTGTTTCTGACGCCCCTTCAAGAAAAAACGCCGTATCCGCCTGATAGTTCTCCAGCAAATACCGTTTACCCTTAGTCCTTAATACATAGCCTCTGCATCCTCCTCCCTTCCGTACTGAAATATACTCCCGCTGCTTCAAGCTGGTAATCAATGCCGCCGCATAGGAATCGGAAGAAACGACCCTGCCTGCCAGCCTGACCGGCAGTTCTCCGGAAATTGCAATCATTATCAGCAGTAAGTCCTGCTTTTTCATAACCAAATCTCCCCTTTCGGTTGAATGCGCGCTTTTGTACCCTATACGTGGAATACCTGGGTAAGATCCCGCCTGCGTTTCTTCTCCGAAGCCGTGAAGTTACCAGCCTTTTTCTCTTCCATCCCCTATCGTATTTTCAGTCTTTGGTTTAAGGACTTTTTTCGATACCCTCCGGCTGATGAAACCTTGACAGCCACGCTGGAAAACAACACGAATCCATGACATAGATCCAAGTTCGGTCTTTCTCCGCCAATCTGGTCACATGGTAGGTATCCACATACAGGCCATTGTCTGACTGCATGAAAAAACCTGCCAATACATCCAGTACATGTTTCTCTTCCAGGTTATCATGATCCCTGACTCTTGCAAGCGGCAATGTCTTGTCATATCTATGCTCAAAACATACGGTACTCTTTTCAAATTCCGGTATGGTTCCCCCGGTTTCCGCTTGTTTCATACACCAGTGCCTGCATGCCGTATATAGGGGTTTGTACAGGTAATCGGTGTAGCTCTCTTTCCTGTGGGGAACCAAAACTGGCAGGGAAACTTTCAAAACGCCTGCGGTATACACAATTTCAATCCCATGGATCAGCACAAGATCCGATTTATAATCTTCATACTTTTCCTCATCCAATGTAACCTCCAAAGCCAGTCTCCTCAGCATTTCCGTCAGCTTTTCGCTACACTTTGAAACCTCCAGTACCATATCGCAATAATTGCTGTACTGCAGGTTCCGTTTCTGCCGGATATATGCATGAAGAAGGCCTCTGGCCTCTGCCAGCAGTTTTTCCGTCCGTCCCGTCATCTCCTGCGCCCGGTCCATCTGCGCTTTCAATTTGCCGAATACGTCCCCCTCACCCGTCAAAGCGGTAATACTCGATTTTCCCATCCTCCTTTACCGTGCAAAAACCAACCGCGTCCGGTATCTGAATGTCTGGGATATACGCAGGGTCATCCACCACAACGATATGCCCGCATCCATCAATCCGCTTTCTGGAAAACAGATGATTCACAAGGCTGACTTCCTCCTGCGAGATGTACAGGATATCGTAAATCTCACCATCCCCTACAAAAATAATACGGACCGGATATTCCTCCGCGGCAGCCAGAAAATGCTGTTCTACCTTTTTCTGCCCCATAATTCCGATCAATGCCCAGACGCTCTGCATCGTACCGTAATCCCGGACACTATAGTATTCTTCGCTGATCGCTGCCAGTTTTAATTCCTGGTTTATGCAGATCTCCCGTTCCTTTTCCAGTGCTTTTAGCGCCCGTCCGACAAACTGTTCCCTTCCGTCCTTTGCAAAATATTCATAGATCTGGCTTTTATAGAGCACGTTATATTTCTGGATTAAATCACGGAGTTCACGTTCCACGGCTCTTTGTTTGTTTTCCATCTGTTTTTGCATCCTTTCTTTCATGATTTTAAGTGTCATAAATGGCGTATTCTATACACCTTCCATGCGCCATTTATGACGGATAACAGGAAAAATACCCTGATTTTTCAATAATGCGTATTAAAAACGTCATTCTATACGTCATAAATGACGCCTCGCTTTTTACGTTTTCTCTTCCCGCCTCCTCCCATAAGCATCTGCCCCATATCTCTGCAGCCTGCTCTTTAACTCTTTAAGATCCCTCCGGTCTGTTGTGATAAGATCCTTTTCCAGTTGGCTTGCCCGAAATTCCACAATCAAATTATTGTTGGTGGTGGATATCAGGCCGCTTCCCCGTTCAAAATGAATGATCGAATTCATCTCGGTCTCAGAAAGATCCAATTCTTCCCGTATCAGCCCTGCCTCTGCATTTTCCATATTCAAAAGGATTTTCGTTTTCGAATTATTCAAAATCCCCCGTCCGAGTTTTCCTCCTTTCAGAGCAAAGAAATCAGCCAGATCCTGCGTAGCACAGACAGCGGCTCCCCCGTAAGCCCGGATGGTCTTAAAAATTTCCAGAAGGTACTCGCCTGCAAGTTCATTGGAAGCCAAAAGCTTCCATGCCTCATCCACAAAAATCGCTTTTTCCACGGTTCGATCCTCTTTTGCCTTCGACCAGACAAAGTCAAGCGCCACAAACATCCCAAGCAATAAATCCCCGGAAAGCTCTGAAATGTCCAGCACCACGTATTTGTTATTCAAGTCCACATTTGTCGTCTGATTGAAACTGGATGCAGATCCATGAACCAGTCGGTTTAAAATATTTGCCATGCGCCTGCATTCCTCTTTCCGCATCAGGACTTCCTGCAAGTCACCTAAAATCGGCATTTTCCGGTAAGCTCCTGGCTTTTCCGGATCTAACAAGCTCTGGTTGTCATGGGTAATCCCTTTTTCCTGGTAAGTGATAACCAATGCCTCATCCAGTAACTGCTTTTCTTCGTAATTCATGTCCGGAATCAACAAACTAAAGAAAATATGGAGGCTTTGAATTTTTAATGCCAGGGCAGAGCGTTCCGCTGCATGTCCGTCCAGGAGATCACTGGTTGCTGTATCCGCCGGGCGGATCTCCATAACATTGATACAGTTCGATGAGGCAGGAGAAATCTGCGCATATACGCCGCCGATATTCGTACATGCCCTGGCAAACTCATGCCCTTTATCCGGCGCGACAATAAACACCTGGATATTTTTCCGCCGCATTCTAAGCGCCATTAACTGCATGGTAAAGGTTTTCCCTGCGCCGGACGTTCCAAGGATTACCATATTCGCATTTTTATAAATCTGTGTGTTAAAGATATCCAAGATCACCAGAGAGCTGTTCGCCTTATTGACGCCCATCATAATGCCATCCTTGTCTGACATTTCATAGGAAGTAAACGGATAACAGGCTGCCACGCCGGAAGTCAGCACATTTCTCTTTGCCTTGGCATATATTTTTTTATCAAGCCCAAGTAACGGAAGGGCTGATAGGAAAGCCTGTTCTTCCCTGAAAAAGCAGCCGGCCGTTCTAATATCCTGGGAGTTTAAAAGCTTCGCCATCTCCTTTGAACGCCATTCCACTTCCTTTTCGCTATACCCGGTTATGGTAATCAGCGTTGCCATGTAATAAATGTCTTCGTTCCCAGTAAGCCCACGCCTCAGATAATATCCGGCACGGATGGATTCATTTAGGTTGTCAAAATCTCTGTTCGTGTCATAAGCGTCTTTGATCTTGGAACGGTTCAGACGGATTCTCCTGCCGATCCTCTCCAAACTCTTCGCCTTGTCCTGCCGGAAGAAAAACACATCCACATCAATCCCTTCGCCCGCATTGATCAAAAGGGAGAGCCAGCCGGCCGGTACCCTTGTCCGGTATTTCTGAGATGGGATAAACAGGTAGGTATGGTATACCCCGTCAATCACTACCGAGTTCCACTTTTTGAAATTTATCGTTTCCGGAGCAAACAGCTCAGTCACCGGAATTTTGGCGATGCTTTCCTTCCCGTTTTCTCTTAGATAGTAGTCTCTTACCTTCCGGATCCGGTCCTCAAGGCTCTCTTTTGTACTGGTTTTCCGGTTCAAGATCTGGTAAAACGTCTCAACCAGGAACCTGGTCTCATTTTCATGTTCCAATACAACGTTCCCGCACAAAGCAAGGTATTTTTTTGCCGTCTGGACAGTGGATTTCATATACAGGTATACATCCCGCTCCTCTGGGTTTTTCCTGCCGTTCTGAGATTGATATTCAAAAACCAGGAAAAACCGCCTGGTAATCGCTTCTTTTGTACCAAGCGTCCGGAGCAGCTCTATATAATCCTCCTGAAGCATTCTGCACCGCTCATCCTTTTCCTGACTGGCTTCTTCCCGGATTTTTTGGATATAGTCCTCGATTTCCGCTTTTTTCGATACGACCTTGATCTGGAACTTTTGGGGTGCAATTTTCAGGTAACTCATATAGGAAAAGATGATATTCCGCTGGTCTGAGGACCTTAACAGGAAGTTAATCGGAAGGACTTCGATCAACTTAACGTAACGGTTGTCTGTCGTTAAAATGATCCCATTTTTCACCTGCTTGACTGGAAGATATGAGGCTGCCCAGGTAACCGGAAGATAATCCTGGTTTCCTTCACTTCTTTCTTTTTCTTCTTTTGTCCTCTCCGCCGACCTTTGTACCTGCATTTTCTGTTCTTCTATATGGCTGCCAGAGCTTTGAAGCAACTCCTTTTTCAGAATCCGTTCCTCGTTCTCCTGCTCCCGCAATTTCCTGGCTTCTTTTCTCTCATCCTCCCTGCGGTTCCTGGCTTCTTCCTTCCTCCTTTCCCCATACTGCCTGCGTTCTTCACGGCGTTTCTCCTTTGCCTCCCTCTGTGCTGCCTTTTCCGCCTTTTTCGCCTCTTTCAGCTTCTGTTTGAGTTCCTGTACCTCGTTTCCTACGTCCGCCGCCTCCTTTCCTCTTTTTCTGTTCCTCCTTCTGCTGTTTTTTCTGGCGCTTTAGGATCCTTCTGTTTCGTTTCAGCCGGTACTGGCTATTCGGCACAGTAATCACCCTGCGCCTTACAACATAGGAAAAACACTGAAAAACAAAGGATGTAAGGCTTTCCCCCTGCACGCCGACCACCGCCAAGATCGTAACGGGCAGGATCACAATAATCCCGGCATAAATTTTTCCTTTTGCACTGATGTCCACCGCCATCAGAATCTGCAGCAGCAAAAGAGCCAGGACTGCTGCCTCCACAGCATTCCTGGCTTCCAGCCTTCCGGAAAGGATTGTCCCTTCCTTAGCAAAATTTGGCGGTATGGTGTAGACATCTACATGCTCTTTCTGTGCCATGTCATACCTCCAGACTCTCAGCTATATTTTTTCCTTTTTTTCCTCAGCAGCAAAATCCCGGCCAGACATAAGCCTCCAATGCCGCCGCATATTGCCGCCATCCTTTTTGCCCCCATCTCTCTCCTGACACCTCCCTTCTCTTCTTCCATTTGCTCTGTCTCTAAAGCATGGTTTCCTTTTTCAGGAACCTCCTCCGACGCTTGTTCTATCTGTTCGCCCGTTGTCTCTGCTTCTTTTGTCACCTGGTCTATCACCTGGATTTTTAATACCTGCGCTCCCTTTTCCGAAAGATGCACAATAGAATCCGGAAACTGTGTCACATAGGAATGTATCTCATCCCTGGCCTCAGCTTTTATAACTCTGTAGTCCCCACTGTTAACAGGGATGTTCAATCCATAAAAATTATCTTGCCGCAATTCCACGGTTCGTTGGATTCCACCGCTTCCTTCTAGCAAGACTGTAACGGTACCGGAAAATCCGTCAAACAGTTCTGCCCGTATTGCCAGGGTCGCCGGCACAAGTTCGGTCCCGGTATAGTTCTCTCCCATATCCATGGTGTCCGGGTTTTCTGTCTTTTGGATCACGCTTCCATCTTCTCCAAACTGGACATATCTGCCGGCTGGATTTACCATGTCATAAGCCCATCCTCCCGTAATCTGTGTCCCATCCTCCTGGTAGCCAAACCCATTCTGCCAAGAGGCGATCTCCGGTAGTTTGCCTTGATTCTCAGCACACACCGGATCTGCTTTTAAAATCCCGATTGCAAGCGTCATCCCGAACACCATTCCTCTTGCAAAACGCATACGCTCCTCCTATTTTCCAATAATCCAGAAAGCACCCTCACTTAAATCGCGCCCATACGATGTGATCGTCTCCAGGCTGTATACTTGCCCACTCCGCTCACGGCTTGCGCAGTCGGCTATGGTGATGCCGCCATCCTCAGTTACCCCGGTCAGAACAATGAAATGTCCGCTGCCGCTGCCAGTAATGGTATATGCTTCACAAATTTCGACTACCATTTTCCCTTCTTTCAATGATTGGACTACATACCCCATCCGGTCTTTCCCTACCCGTTCGCAGGTAAGACCCCAATGATAAGCCGCATTTGTCGGAAAAGAATGTGCCGTTCCTACTCCGCTCACATATTCCCCATTTGCAATCGAATACTCACAAGTCATCTGGGGAGTTACGTTTTGCCCGGTTAAGGTCGATATGACAATCGCCATGGAAGTGGGACCGCAGCCGGCACCTCCGATGGTGCTTGTCCCATAAGGCATATTAGCCCATGGCTCCTCACCCTGATTATAGTACACAACCCGTTTCTGGCAGTTTTCTACCGTATCATAGGTAATAATGTCTCCGGAGGCATCAATGTTGTCCATATAGATGCCTCCCGAACTTGTCCCTCCCGTTACAAAATCTGTCCAGTGAAACAATGAGAAAAACGCGTTTTTCAGCGCGTCCACTCCATTTTGCAGCACTTCCAATACATCCAGCACCAGGTTAAAAAGCCCCTCATTGGTGACAAACTTATACTCATATCCGCCTCCCACATTTGTAAGCTGGGCATTCAGCATAAGGGCAAGGGTATATTCTACTTTCTGCGCTTTTTCTGTCCTGGTTTCTTCCCATACATCGGCGCCTTCTGCGAGCAGCTGATCGTAGAGGGTTTTCTCTATCTCTTGCCTGCCTTCTTCTGTCTGCCTGCAGTAGACGGTCTTTGTCACCTCAGCTTCCCTTTCATCGGTCACGGACCAACTAAAAAAACTGCCAATCTCATTTTCCACTGTATCTTTCAAAATGGTGTAGGATTCTTGAAGTTTGGGGTCTGCCGCGTTGGTTTCATCCGATGTTTCCGGAACCGTCTGTCTCTCCTGGATCTGCACATATCCCAGTACGTTTTTCACATACGCCTGCGTTTCCGGGTAGGGAGGGATCTGATATCCATACTCCACCACTGCATTTGGACCAGCATTATAAGCAGCGATTGCAAGTTCAAGACCATTTGGATATGATTTAAACTGTTCAATGTTCTGCGCAATATATTTCGCTCCGCCCATAATATTCTGGTACGGATCATACGGGTCGGATACTCCAAGCCCTGCCGCCGTTGCAGGCATCAGCTGCATAAGCCCTATAGCCCCGGCCCCGGATACTACATTCGGCTGGAAGCTGGATTCCACGAATGCCATGGCTTTTAAAAGCGCAACCGGGACATTATAAGTCCTTCCTGCCTCCTCAAAGTACGCATCATAGGGGCTACTAAGGTCCGTGGACATATCAAGACCCAGGCTGTTTTCATACCCAAGGAAGGAATAGATCGTGCCGTTGTCGCTTTTTTCTGCCATCAGCACCGCCAGATAATATCCCATGTTTCCTTTCAGCTTTGTTTCATATTCGTCTATCACCACAAGCTCATACCCGCCATAATGTTCTGCATGGTCTGCCTGAATCTCCTGCAGCTTCCTGTCCCGTTCCTGCTCAATCACCTCTTTGATCCCTGCCGCATACTGTTCATTCCCAAGGATTTCTTCTACCCGTGTCCTAAGATTAGAAAGCTGCGCAGATTGCGCCTCATTCGCATAAGAGTCCGCGTTCGCAAAACCAAGGTAGCTCAAAATAATCCCGATCATATTGGCAATAATGAACATCCACATCCACAGAAACAGAAAAATTGCCGCGATTACCTTCCAAAATGTTTTACTGGTGACAATCGTACCTATAACTGCTCCCAGTGGTCCTGCCAATGCCGTTCCGGTTGCCGCCCCCGCTGCGGCTGCCCCGCTTTTTGCAGCCGCCGCTGCCGCATAGGCTGCCTGGGATGTGTGCGCTATATGATCGGTTCCTTCCTCCAGCGGTGAAGCATCCCTTTGTTCATCCTGCATCTGCTCACCTCCTTAATAGGGAGGCCTGCCGTCCACAGGACGATTTCCCTTTCTGCCCTGCTGCCTGCGTTTTAGTTCTTCTCTTGATCTCGGTACTTCCCATGAGGAGCGGGAGGTTGTATGATCCGCTTGCCCCTCATCTCTGCCTGAAGGAATCGGCGCGGCAGGTTCCAGATGATCCATCTGGCCTTCTGCATCAGCATGTGACATCTCCTCAGTATCAAAATCTTCAAAGGACGTGTCGAAATCTTCCATCTCTTCCTTTATCGTAGGATCATACTCACCTGCATGTCCCATTGAGTTTGAATGATTCTGGAGATTTCCGATACCAGCCTCCCATCCTTCCTGCCCGTCAGTATGGAGAGCTGATCGATCCTGGGTATCTCCCATATGGTTTTCCTGTCCCTGGGTCTCATCCGCCTCACCCTCAGCATATGCGCCACCTTCTGTCATCCCTAGTCCAGCCAGGGTAGTTGCATCGGCCTGTCCCGGCATCCTGTCTGGTTCGTTAAATGTTCCGCTTCCTGCCTCTTGTTTTTCATCGCTGTAATTACCTATCCCGTCGGTGTCAAAATCGCCTCCTATTTCATCAATGATCCCTCCTGTCCCGTCAAATGTTCCTGCCGAAGCCATATGGCTCCCCGGCGTTTTCTGCCCCTGACTTTCAAGGCCTACATTTCCGAAAGAATCTCCAGCACTTCCATGAGATACCTCCTCTGCTTTCAAGCCGTTTTCCATCTCAATACTACTGCCTTCCAGTTCCATGATGCTATCCTCTTCAGTATCTGAAAAGTCCTCTTCCACCGGATAATCGCCCAGTTCGCCAATTACGCCGCTCTCACTGCTTCCAGCATCAGTGCCCCATACTCCTGTCTGTCCTTCTCCCAAAATCCGAATATCATTTTGTGAAGTTCCCTCTCCATCCAGACTGGCTCCTGCTCCACTCGCGCCCTCTGGGTAACCGGAACCTGCGCCCTCTGGATAACCGGAGATTCCGGCCACATCCATTGACATGAAGGCCTGCGCGCCTTCCATCGTCTGGTTTCCAGCCGTTTCCTGTCCTGTTTCTGGAACATACCCATTTTCGGATCCGGCATTCCTCGATGCTTCCGTTTCTCCATTGTCGGTCCGGCTAAGCGGATTGCTCCCAGCATCACTGGTCACTCCCGAAGACATAATTCCAAGTTCTTCAAATACACCCCCGGTTCCATTTTTCTCTCCATCCGTCGAATAACCTGTATTCAGACTGTCTGTGCTGGCATGATCCTGGCTGAAATCTTCATTCTCTGGCATATCTGACAAATCCATAGAAGCAGAAGTTTCCTCCCTCATAGGAATCGGCCCGGCAAAGCTCTCCGGCATACTGCTCCCACCTGCCGGACCAGAGGGATCTCTTCCCCCGTCCCCGGAGGTTGCGTTTCCGCTTCCTTCTCCTCCGTTACCCGAACTAAAACGTGAAAAGATACGGCTGGCTGCCATCACCAGTCCCATAGCCCCTAAGCCCGCAGAAGGACGCCCAAGATTCACGCCCAGGGAAGCCAAATAACTGTCCAGCTTAAAGGTAATTTTACAAAAGCCAACAAGGCAGAGGGTGGCTGCAAAAAACTTTGAAAATCCGTAACTGCTTGCCATCATATTTCCATAACCGGAAAGAAACATTTTCATACACCACGCATTTAAAATTATCAGCACCACCTGCCCTCCAAACATTTTTGCCCAGGAGGCCAGAATATTATTGGTTGCCTTTGATCCTCCGGTAGAAAAGGCTAAAGGGGCTGTATAAGAGAATACTCCCAATAAAACATACCTCTCTGCAATCACGAACAGCATTTTAAAGTAGTTCCAAGCCACAACGAACTGCATAATCAACATCAGTATAGCAATGCTCAGGCTTCCGATCCCCAATGTTTCAGTAACCCCCTCCAAAGCCGATACATAGCCTGAAAAGCTCTCCACCTTGATTTCAGTGCCCGCCACCCATTGGTAGGGTGTTCCAGCGATTCTCAAAATATAATCCACGACTGGTTTGGCCGCAACAAGAAAAAACAGGGAGATTGCCGACCGTATCACCAGTTCTATCGGCTCCTCACCATTTACGCTTTTCCCAAACATGGATTTGAACAACTGCCAGACCAGGATCAACAGCAGCAGGGCAATTCCCATTGGCACAATAACATTGTTATAAAGGACAGTAACAATAGAAAACAGCTCCTCAAACAGTGACAGGTCACAGGACAGTAACTCCGTAAACATATCGGTTACCAGTTCCATCATATCCACAATGAATTGCGAACAGATTTCCCTGATCCCGTCAATCAGTAGCTCTAATAGCCAACCCATGTGCTACCCTTACAGGATCCCCTCCTTTCCAATGCCGGGAGAGCGCCGGCATTTGATTCTTCTTGTGGATTACGTCGCAGTAAACATGCTCTTTGGAATGAGTTTCTCTAAATACGCTACGATAGCGCCCAAGGTCATCAGGGCTGCCCAGCAAATCACGATTCGTTTGAGCCAGGCCCGGGACTCATCTACCGTTCTGCCTGATTTAGAGAAATTCATCAGAAACAAGCATACCGCTGCACATACTACTGCTGCCACTGTAGCAATTCCGGCAACATCCGTGTAGACAGTTTGCATAGCATTTTTAGCAGTTCCAAAAATATCCGTTGCAAAGACCGGCATCCCTGTCATGGCAAACGCAGTAACCGATAAAAAGGCGACAAACGCAATTCGGGGAGCCAGAACAAGCCTCTGGTTCCCCGACATAGGATTTTTCTTTCCTGACTGTTTTGGTTTGACCTTTCCCGCCAATCACATCCCTCCTTTCAAACTTAAAATTTGCCATAAAAAAAGACAACCGCCTCGGTTGCCTCACCCGTAAAATCCTGTGGCTCTCCACATGCGTCTTGCACATGCACAAAACTTTACTTTATCATTGTATAAAGTTTAAAATCATCTGTCAATATCAGAACAATCGCAATGCAGACGCATTTTAATCGCATTTTGTTCCCTGACTCGAAAATCCTACTGCATGTTGAACCATTTTTACAAAAGAATGTTCGAAATTTGCGTCTTCCTCTTTCTTCCGCTTTTTGGGTCCTTTCAAATGGTTTTTCCCGGAAGCCTGCCTTGCTTTCCTGGCAAAATGACGCTCCATTAGCATTCTTTCGATATTTTCATTGGTATACCATTTCCCTGACTGATGGATCGCATATGCCTTTTTCCCCAGGGCCATTGCAGCCACGCCATAATCCTGTGTTACCACAATATCCCCCTCCCGGCACAGGTTAATCAAGGCATAATCCACTGCATCAGCTCCAGCCCCCACCACTTTTACGGTACTATAGGCAGATTCCAATACATGGTTTGTGTCACAAAGAAGCGTAACCGGAAGGCGATATTTTTCTGCGACGCTCTCCACGATTTTTATAACCGGACAGGCATCGGCATCTACAAAGATCCGTGCATGACGCTCATTTTCCAACTCCATATTTTTTCACTTCCAACTGATAGATATTCTCTGTGCGTTCATCAAACAGCACCCACATCACAATGTCCAGCTGATCCGGATGCTCCTTTAAAAAATCCGTTACCGTCCTTACCGCGATCTGTGCGGCAAGCTGGACAGGGAAATGGTAAACTCCAGTGGAAATAGATGGGAAAGCAATCGACCGTATCCCATGCTCTACAGCAACTGACAGGGAATTCCGATAGCAGTCTGCTAAAAGTTTTTCCTCTCCATGATCTCCACCGCGCCATACCGGGCCTACTGTGTGGATCACGTATTTGCATGGAAGCTTATAAGCACCTGTTATTTTCGCTTCCCCCGTTTTACATCCATTCAGCGTCCTGCATTCCTCCAGCAGCTGTTTCCCTGCAGCGCGGTGAATGGCTCCGTCAACGCCTCCCCCTCCAAGCAGGCTGGTGTTCGCCGCATTTACAATCGCAGTCACGGTATCAATTTTGGTTATGTCCCCTCTCACTGCCAGTAACATCAACATCCTCCTTTTCCATATCCTAGACGATCTCCGGATTCTTACCCAGCTTAGTGGAGCCTTTCCTCTACTAATTCATAGCTCCTGTCCAAAAAATCCAGAACCGTTGCTTCGCTGACCGATCCATCAAGCGGAATGGAAACCCAATTTCCGTCTTCCGCGTTCCGATCAGGCAGCAATCCCTGGATTTTTACCAAAGAACCCATAACAGCCGGATCATACTGCACTTCCAGGATTTCGTTTTCCCCGTAATCTTCCCTTTTAAGCACCGCATAACACTCTTTTGATGTGCTCATCCGCAGCGCCGCATAGGCCGGATGGTGTTCCCACAGATATTCCGGAACCGTCCCATATACTTTTTTTACATATTGAAATATATCTTGCCGTTCCAACGCCGTTCCTCCTATCGTACCTTACAGTCAGAGCTAAAATACATATCACAGGAATCACAGGAAAAGATATCTTTCCCATCCTCCGATGCCGTCATGGACACAACCCCTCCGCAAAATGGGCAGACTGCGGTTTCTCCGGCCCGCAGCCGATCCATCAGCTTAATGAACCCCTGGGCGTCCCTCTTTTGATTGCACTGTTCCACCCAGTCACTCCCCAGGGCTCTTTTTAGCTTACCGTCAATGAGAAACACTTCTGTCCCCTCTGTGATCTCCTCTCGGTACAAAGCTGCGTCCTCTGTCTCAATGACACGCTCTTTTCCACTTTCCGAGCATAGCCTTACCTGAACCATATCCGTCTGTCCTTCCGCCCGTTCTTCGCATCCATAGTCCCTTTCGAAGATCTCAATAACCTTATATTTTTCCTGCATAGTCCCTCTCCTTAAATCAGAATCCCCTGCAGATGGTCGCATTCATGCTGGATGATCTGAGCGATCCAGCCACTGTAATCCTGCCGCTGCTTTTTCAAGTGAATATCCTGATATTCTACTGTAATCTGCCGGTATCTTTTGCATTTCCTTGTCCCCTCCAGGGAAAGGCAGCCTTCCTCTGTCTCATAGGGGCCTGCATGTTTTACGATCCTCGGATTATACATCAGTACTTCCGCAAATCCCATCTGGACTGCGATTATATTTTTCCGGACACCGATCATATTAGCTGCCATGCCAACGCAATCCTCTTTATGTGCTCTTAATGTGTCCAGCAAATCCAATGCTGTCTGCTGGTCCGCTTCTGTCGCCGGCTCTGATTTCTGTCCGAGGAACCAGACGTCATTTACAATCTGCCTTACCATATCCCTATCATCCTTCACATATCACAGGCAATAGGTCAACCTGCATCATCTTGTCGTTCCTACCTTCTTCTCCCAAATACAAAATAGCGATGGGGCAGCTATGCCGCCCTTCATAAAGTATTCTTAATGTTGTACCATTTCCAATACATTGTTTTCTTCCAAGATCTTCTCTACCTGCTTCACGGATAGACCCATTTTCCCGGCAATTTCTTCCGGCGTCATTCCGTCCTCATAGCGAGCCAGAATTTTCCCATTCACTATGCCTTCTTTTATTCCTTCTTTTATTCCTTCTTTTATTCCTTTTTTTATGCCTTCTTTTTCTAATTCTTCCAACGCTCTGCACATATTCATCCTGCCTCCTTTTCTTTCCAAGGCTTGATCAACAAGTTTCGGCGAGTCGGTGATCGCCCCGATTACAAGTCCAAGCTCCGAATCAATTTCCTTGCTCTGATATACGTTTGCAATCTCTTCGTAATTCTTCTTATAGATATTCCGGCATATTTCAAAAACGGTTTGTACATCCGTATTATGGAACTGGAGCTGTTCGCTGTCCCTTACCTGGATGAGATTCATTTTGTAATCGTTGACCACTGGCTTCAGCTCTTCTGGAATCTTCAGCATATCCATCAAGGAGAATGGGCCATCCCACTCACGCTCCCCATAGTATACGCAAAGCGTCACCATAGGATGCAGGCGGTCCTCCCTGCGGAACCCGGAAAGGAATTCCTCCGAACCGTCCCAGTGCCCTTCCTCTTTATTCCGTTTCGCAACTTCCTGGTACTCCTTCAGATACCCAAAGGCATCTCCCACCATAAGCCGCAAAGGCATTCCAAAATGCACATGCTGCTGGTTCTCCAAGCCAAGTATTACAAATTCAACACCGTTTGAGCTCTTCTTGATCACATCCAATATTTTCTGGACGGTTTCCATATGGCTGCCCAATTTCAGAATAGAGGAAATGTCGGTATCGGATTCCTCTAATTCTTCCGGACGGATTATATTTTTGCCCTGAAACAAGGCTGCGTTAAATAAATCAGCAAACCGCGCATTATCCCGCCAGAACTCTTTCAATACCGTATCTGCTTTTATTTTATTTTTTGCGGCCGTAGTTATCACCTCTACCTTCTCTGGTATACATCAACTATAACATATTTTTTGTTCATGTTCCAGCATATTCTTGTTTCCGCTGTTCCTCCCTTTTCCAGAAAATCTATGCTGCCAGTACCATTTCTGCTTCTTCCACATCGTTATAGGCAATACAGTAACACAATTCCTTCGTCTCAAATTTAATATATTTCTCAGTTTGTTCCAGGACACGCAGCACTCTCCCGGTGACTTTTAATACACCGTTCTGAAAATAGCGAGCCCTCTCCCCTACATCCAAAGGAAGTATTACATTACCATACGTCCAAATGACCCGTTTCTTCTTCAATTCGCTTCCTCCTTTCATTTTTCGTCTCTACGATATCCCCTTGCCTTCCCTCCTTTCCCAAAAGATGCTCGGACACAAAAAAAGCACTGACTATTCCTTCAAATAATCAGTGCCTTTCTGCAAATAGGATATAACGGCAGACTCCTGCCCAAAGTCAGCTTCCGGACTATACCGGAACTAAAATTTTCTGCTCTGCAGCAGAAGAATACCTGTTATATTTTAATAATAGCTCTATATTTTGTGTCTGTCAATCTTATCTGTACAATATATAGATTATCTCTTTTCTTTGTAAGGAAATTTCTTTACACAAAGAATCAGAACGCACACAAACTCCTGATAGAGATCCTCATCCAAAACATTGTCTATCTTGGCATACTTAATCATCAGAGGGCGGTACATCTCGATAAGCGCCAGCATTGCTTTTTGGTCAGAGTTTCTCGCTTTTAAAAACAGTTCTTCAAATTCCATTCTTCCTGCCTCCTGCTATCATATTTCTGATTTTTTTGATTGCGTTATAATATGTATTCTCTGCCTTCTTCGGTTCGAGTCCCAGCATCTTCCCAATCTCCTCAAAGGATTTCATATAAAAAATGCGCAGAACCATAATCTCCTTTTGCTGCCGTTTCAAACTTGCAAACGCATGGTACAGAGAAGAATTTTCAATCTGATCCAGCAATAAGCGGATCTCCACAATCCCCTGCTCCAAACGGTCCGATAACTCAACAGCATGTCTTAGGACATCCTGAGCCTCCTCATCTTCCGCATCTTCTCCTTCAAACACCGGGAATTCGTTGCTTTTGATTTTCGATCTTTTTACCAGGTACTCCTGGCGTGCATGTTTAATTGATACTTTCAAGTAAGCGCTGAACTGCGCTACCAAATCTTTATCGTCACTATACATTCCGTATACTCCTTTTTCCGAATTTTTTGCTCTATTGGGTTGCAAAAAATCCAAAAAAGGAGGCGGCCTCGGTCTGTATGTTCTGCACTTATTTTGTCGATACGCACTCGGCATTTTCTGACCGGATACGCAGAAATACTGCATAATCCGACAGGCAAAAAAATAGACTGTCGGGATTAAATCCTGACAGTCTACATAAAACGATTTTTTTCTCTTCTTGCCTGCAATACGAATGCTTTATCAGCCCCTAAACTCCCGGAATGAGCTACCCTGGAGCAGGCTAGATATACTTATTCAGTCACAAACCGGGAATTATTTATTCCGGTTTTCAAAAAATAAAACCAGCTTTTTTATCTTACCACCTCCAAATCTCCAAAATCTTACTTTTCTCATGTATTTTTAACATAAATCGGAAAAAATCTCTTTAAATTTCTTCTTCCTTTCCCCTTCTTTTTAGGAAATTCTCAATATCTCCATCAAAAGACAGCATCTCTTCAACCGCAAGTGTTTCAATCTTCTCAAAATCACAATCGATTTGTTCTGAAGACCTCTCCTTCTCTTTTTCCTTCTCAATAAACTCTGTCAGTTTTTCTTCCGGGATGCCTTCTCGGTATCGGTATCCACATACCGCGCAGATTCTGTCGCTCTTAGGAATCCGAGTACCGCATTCTGGGCAAACCTTCTCTTTCAACCGCTGAAATAAATTTGCCGTGGCATATACCAAGATCCCCACTGTTCCTACCGCAACAACAGCAGTGCCGGCCATTGTATTTACAGACAGACCTATGATTCCAATAAGTTGTACCGTGCTAATTCCATATAAAAATGGTATCTGCTTATTCTTCAAAGTGCTTCCTCCTCCCCAAGCGCAGCAAACATCTGGTAGTTTTTCCTCATTAAAGAAATTTCCGCCTCATCTGCCGAATAATTTTCTGCTCCAACTGTCACAAGATGTTCCTCCACCTCCTTCCCCTGTACCGCTTTTCCTTCCTCCTGCTTCTCCGGTTCTTCTTTTTCCTGCATTCCCCAATAAGCCAGAAATGCCTTAACGATGTATCTTGTTTTTTTCCTTCCGCATGTATTCAGAAAATCGCAGACTTTACGATGGTCTTTATCCGTGTCGTCAAATCTCAGATTAAATCGGTACGGGTCCTGCTTACTCATTTAGACTCCTCCCATTCCTGTTTTTCTGCCAGATACTGCAATCTGTACCCCTTCGCATTTGCCCTGACATCATTGATAATAAAATACGCTCCCTGGTATTTTTTCCAAACTTCCTGTATGGTTTTGTTCAGCAGGATGGCCCCGCCTCCGGCAAATACAGTCTGCGTTGTTCCAAAATCAATGCCGATTTCACGGAAGATCCCAAGCAGCTCTGATACATACCGCATTGTAATTTCTTTGACCCGCTCAACCACTTGTACCTCAAATCTCACATCCTCGCCGGAAAGGATATCATCCACATCTGCCTCTTCCAGCAAAAGTCCAAACCTTTGCCGGATGCCAGCCCGAACGCTCCGGTATAGTTTGATAACCCCTTCTTCCATGGAATCCACATAAGTTCTTTCCAGCTGACCGAACCGGAGGATCATGTAGTCCACCGTAAAACCGCCAATGTCAATTACCAAAACTTTCGGATATCTGGATAACTGCTGCCGGCCCGCTACCAGACAGTAAGCCGCATATGCCTGTATATACACTCTGACTTCTGTGAACGTAATTTTATAAGGTGTATTCATGTACATATAGTCGATAATCCTGCCTTGCTGAAAATATTCCTTGAAAGCCCTGCGGTGTTTCCCATAATGAGCAGGCGGGAGCCCAACCAGAAGCTCTACCTCAATCAGCCCATTGGCAATCCTTTCTTCCTGCCCTTTCGTGCGCTCCAATTCCTTTGCAACTGCAAAAAGTGTCAGAATAAAATACCGTTCATCTTCTGTTTTATCTTCCAGGTAAGAAGGACGTCTACTGGTAATCCTGTAATAATTTTCTTTGTACAGAATCACCTCTTCCCGCTCCCCTGGCATCTGGTCCAAGATCTCCACTCCCGCATCAAATTCCAGATTTTCCGTCTTTATCATCTTGTTCCCCGTGTCTACCGAAATAATCATTGTCAAGTCCCCTTTCCGGCTTACGCCCTGATTTATGCGCCATGTATGCGCCTTTACAAATTCACTATAGTTTTTTTGAAAAATCTGTGTCAACAGTATCAAAAAAATTATTCTGGTTTATATGTATCCTGAAACTGCTTTAAAAGCTCCCTGCTCTCCCCTTCATACCCCCATAAGATACCGCTTACCGCCTCAAATGCCTGTTCCCTCCAACGGAAATAGGTGGCCCTGTGTATCCGCGAAAGCTTTGGAAAATGCGGCTCCAGCTTGTCTAAAATTTCTTCAACATTTTCCGCTTTATATGCGGACATATAGGTGTAATACAAAACCCAGTAGTAACGCTCCCCATTGGGATGGAATTTCCGCATAAGCTCTACCGCTTCGTCAATCATCTTCAGAAACTTATTTGAACGGTTGATTGCTTCGATCCGTTCCCGTTCTCCTGCCAAGTCTTGGTTAATATCCATTCCTGACTGATAAATGCTGTCCAGGAAAGAATCCACATCCATACCGTACTCTATTTCGAAGCGGTGTCTTACCTGGTTAATTTTGATCTGCATCCGCCAATTTACAGAACGGTAGATCTTAAACAATGCAACAATATCATGGTAGGATGCGTTTTCTTCCCCTCTGAATTCTTCTGTTATGACTCCTGATTTTCCCATTCACATCCTACTTCCTTTCCATCATTGCAATTTGATTCGCCCTTTTCACGGAATAACCGTTCCATAAGTTCATCTTCCCGCTTTCCCTGAACGATACAGCAGTACAGTACAAACTGAATTCCAAAAACAATGACCAGAATCCCTATTTTTACCATGTGACATGCCTCCTACGGTATTTTATTGAGATAGGACAGAAATATCCTTCACAAAGATGAAGGATATTTTGTCAAGTCTCTGTAAAAGACATGGAAAAAGCAGCCTCTGATTTTCAGAAGCTGCGAGCTGTTGATCATTTTTATATCTGTACTTCCCTTGGCAGGACGTCATCCCGGAATCCCCTGAAAACCGGCTGCCTCAAAACATCTTTTGTGTTTGGCATATATTCAATTCTGCAGACATGGGTTGGAGCCACCCATACCGCTTCCTCATTTCCCATCGGCAGTATGTGAAAGGGCCGGATCCCCGTAACGGTAAGCTGCCTGATCACTTCTTTCGTTACGCCTGAAGTAACATGCCCTTTATATATCAGCGTATGCTCCCTGCATTTCGCGAGAATCAGACTGTATGTGCGCCGTCCTTTCTGGATATACCCAGCGACCACAAACTCCTCATCGGCCATCCTCTTAAATTTCACCCAGTCTTTTGTCCGTCTCCCCATGTAGTATAGGCTCTCTTTTCTCTTTGCCACTATGCCTTCCAGCTTACGAGCCGCAGCAGCCTGATAGAATGCTTTACCCTTCCCTTCGACAAAACGTGAAACCGCAATTCGACTGTTTTCTTTCACGTTATCCAGAAGCTGGTTCTTTCGCTCCATCAAAGGCATCCAATTAAGCTCCTGCCGATCCAGATACAGGCAGTCAAAAGCCACGAAGGAAGCCGGGCAACGGGACGCTTCCATGTGGATCTTAAAGCGGTCCGTAAGCAGGGTCCTTTTCTGAAGCCTGTAAAAATCAGGCACCCCGTTTACTAAAACCACGACTTCCCCATCCAGGATGCAGGTTGCTGAAACCGCCTGATGCAGCTCCCCCAGCTCCGGGAATTTATCCAGCATCTTCATATTCCGCTTATTCCGCAAATCTACTTTTCCAGGCTCTATATAAGCAAGACAGCGAAACCCGTCCATTTTCAGCTCATAAATATAGTCTGGATCATCAAATGCCTGGCACTGGCTGGCAATCAGCATGGGGCTAGCGCCTCGCGAAGAAAACAGATCCATTATGCAGTCCCTGTCAGCCGTTTCTGGCTGCGCTGATCCTTTTTTTCTGACAGTTCAAGGCTCTTTTTCAGCGCCTCCATCAAGTCAATAACATTGGAAGAGGCGGCAGTGTCTACTGCTACAATATCCTGTCCCTGGATTTTTTTCATAATGGCTTCCCTCAGCCTTGCCTGGTATTCATCCTGGTATTCCTCTGCCACAAATGGCTTTGTCATATTTTCTATCAGCATTTTCGCCATATTCAGTTCATTTTCATCCAGCTTCATCTTTGGCACGGTCTTAGGCATTGCCGCAATCTCATCATAATAAAATAGCGTCTTAACAATAATCCCTTCTCTCGTCGGATACAGAACAAGCAATTTTTCATTGGTTCCCATAACCGTTTTCGCAATCGCCACTTTCTTTTGGGACAGAAGCGCCTGACGCAGCAGTTCATATGCTTTTTCTGCCCCGGTATCCGGAACCGCATAATAATCCTTTTCATAATAGATCATATTAACTTCTGCCATCCTGGCAAACTGGATAATGTGGATTGTCTTGTCTTTCTTTGTTTTGATCTTTTCCAAATCTTCATCTGTCATTACCACATATTTCCCTTTTTCATACTCGTATCCCTTGATAATATCAGCGTTGGTCACTTCTTTCCCGCAATGGCTGCAGTACTTCTTATATTTGATCCGGGCTTTGCTCTCCTTATTCAGCTAGTTAAAATGGATGTCATTATCAACTGTCGCCTTATACATTCCTATGGGAATCAGCACCAGGCCCATAGAGATACTCCCTTTGTGCAGATTGCCAGCCTAAACGGCCACCTGTGCCATATTTGGCGGCCAGCCTGTGACTTAAATGGCGGTCA
>DVFT01000109.1 GCA_018713105.1 Candidatus Limivivens merdigallinarum
CGGCAGTTAGGGAAAAAGCCAAATTCCAAAGCGGAAGATGTACCGCCTAAAATGCTGACAAAACAGGAGATCAAGCCTAAAACTCCGTCCAGTATCAGAGAGATACCGATCCCGGATTATGTGTTTGAGGCGATTCTGGAACAGCGCCGGATTTACGAGAAGAACCGCAGACGGCGGAGCAAAGAGTTCCGTGACTGGGATTATATCTGTTGTTCCACTTATGGAAATCCGAGGAGTAAAAGCTATCACCACAAATATTTTAAAGAGCTGCTTGCTTCGCTGGGGCTTCCGGATATCCATTTCCATCAGCTAAGGAATACATATACGACCATTCTTTTGAAACATGACTTTAATATCAAAGGAATTTCGCATATGTTAGGACATTCAAAAGAGATTATATCAGCAGATGTTTATGGGGATACTGCAGAGATCATTGAAGATTGCTTATATGCGATTGAACCATTTATGGAAGAAGTCCTTCCGGAAAGCCGGGAAGAGAAATATTATGATTACTCCGATCTGAGGGAAATAGACGAGGCAGCCGAGGAATATTTAATAGCGGCATGACAACAATATAAAGAAGGAATGATAAAAAGTACAGATGTACATTCGAACATTTGTACTTTTTTTAATCTTCATCCTATATACTTTTATCATTATCTTTGCTATAATGTGCGAAAGGGCAGAGCCAGGTATATGCAAAGCAGCCTGCCAAGCCCGCTAGTGTTACTTCGTGCTATTTAGTCCTCAAAAAAGCGTTTTGTGACTTTTGCCTTTCTGGATTCGTAATGGTGTCCTATAAGGCTATTATTTTGACATTTTCGTTACGAATGATTTTTTTGAGGGTGGCTGATATTGAACGTATCAAAAGTCACAAAGGAGAGATTTCGCTATGGATAAATTCGTTTTAAAGGCCCCGTATCAGCCTACGGGCGACCAGCCGCAGGCGATCGAGGCGCTTGTAAAAGGGTTCCGGGAAGGCAATCAATGCCAGACTTTACTGGGGGTTACGGGTTCCGGAAAGACTTTCACGATGGCCAACGTGATCCAGGCATTGAACAAGCCAACGCTGGTCATCGCCCACAATAAAACACTGGCTGCTCAGTTGTACGGAGAATTCAAGGAGATGTTCCCTGATAACGCAGTGGAATATTTCGTCTCCTATTACGATTACTACCAACCCGAAGCCTACGTCCCTTCCTCCGACACCTACATCGCCAAGGACGCCGCCACCAACGATGAGATCGATAAGCTCCGTCTTTCTGCCACCATGGCGCTGGTGGAACGGAAGGACGTGATCATTGTGTCCAGCGTGTCCTGCATCTATGGCTTGGGAAGCCCTGTGGATTACCAGGAAATGGTGATTTCCCTGCGGCCGGGTATGGAGAAGGATCGGGATGAGGTGATCAGCCAGCTGATCGACATTCACTATGACAGAAACGATATGGATTTTCACCGAGGCACCTTTCGGGTGCGCGGGGACGTGCTGGAGATTTTTCCCGCAGAGTCCTCGGAGACGGCGGTGAGAGTGGAATTCTTTGGAGATGAGATCGATCGGATTGCGGAGATTGACGTATTGACCGGGACGGTCAAAAAGGAGCTGGAGCACATTGCGATCTTCCCGGCATCCCACTATGTGGTGCCCATGGAACGGATTCAGGAGGCGACGAAGCATATTGAGGA
Source organism: Candidatus Limivivens merdigallinarum (assembly GCA_018713105.1). GTDB lineage: Bacteria > Bacillota > Clostridia > Lachnospirales > Lachnospiraceae > Limivivens > Limivivens merdigallinarum. Next base: position 1,684 of record DVFT01000109.1, read on the forward strand.
AGAACTGGAGGAGCGGGTGCGTTACTTCAAGAGCGAGGATAAGCTGTTGGAGGCTCAGAGGATTGCGGAACGGACCAATTTTGACATTGAGATGATGCGGGAGACTGGGTTTTGCTCGGGAATCGAGAATTATTCCCGCCATCTGACCGGCTTGGCGCCGGGGACTCCGCCCAATACGCTGATGGATTTCTTTCCGGATGATTTCCTGATCATTATTGACGAGTCCCACAAGACCATTCCACAGATCCGTGGAATGTATGCAGGGGATCAGTCCAGAAAGAGTACGCTGGTGGATTATGGATTCCGCCTGCCCTCCGCGAAAGACAATCGACCGTTGAATTTCGAAGAATTTGAGAGTAAAATAGATCAGATCTTATTTGTGTCCGCCACACCGGGAGAATATGAGGCAGAGCATGAGCTCTTAAGGGCGGAGCAAATCATCCGTCCGACCGGTCTTCTGGATCCCAACGTGGAAGTACGCCCTGTGGAAGGGCAGATTGACGACCTGGTGGGCGAGGTCAACAAGGAAGTGGAGAAAGGGAATAAGGTGCTGGTTACTACCCTTACCAAGCGAATGGCGGAGGATCTCACCGATTATATGCGGGAAATCGGCATTCGCGTGAAGTATCTCCATTCGGACATCGACACGTTGGAGAGAACGGAAATCATCCGTGATATGAGGCTGAATGTATTCGATGTTCTGGTGGGAATCAATCTTCTGAGAGAAGGTCTGGATATTCCGGAGATTTCCCTGGTTGCGATCCTGGACGCAGATAAAGAAGGATTCCTGCGTTCTGAGACCTCTCTGGTTCAGACGATCGGACGTGCGGCGAGAAATGCCGAGGGGCATGTCATCATGTATGCCGACATGATGACAGATTCTATGAGGCTGGCAATTGACGAGACCAAACGCCGGCGGAAGATCCAGGAAGCGTATAACGAAGCACACGGGATCACACCTCAGACCATCAAAAAGGCAGTCCGGGATTCCATCAGCATTTCCAAAGAGGTTACGGTAACGGAGAAAGAAAGGAAGAAGGATCCAGAATCCATGAGCAAAAAAGAACTGGAGGCTGAGGCTAAGGATCTTCAAAAGCGGATGAAGCAGGCTGCGGCTGAACTGAATTTCGAAGAGGCAGCCCGTCTCCGCGACGAAATGATTGTCATCAAAAAGCATCTGCAGGAGCTGTAGTTTGTGGAGACCCAAGAAAAATGAAAACGTGATTGGAGGAAATCATGACAGAACATAGAGAAAAGAAACAGTTGATCAAAATTCGGGGAGCCAACGAGAACAATCTGAAGCATGTGGACGTGGATATTCCTAGAAATCAGTTTGTGGTGCTTACGGGATTGAGCGGTTCGGGAAAGTCATCCTTGGCTTTCGATACGATTTATGCGGAAGGACAGAGAAGATACATGGAATCGCTGTCCTCTTATGCCCGGCAGTTTTTGGGGCAGATGGAAAAACCGGATGTGGAGAAGATCGAAGGGCTGCCGCCGGCAATTTCCATTGATCAGAAATCCACGAACCGGAATCCACGTTCCACGGTGGGGACTGTGACGGAAATTTATGACTATTTCCGTCTTTTATATGCCCGGATCGGAATTCCCCATTGTCCCAAATGTGGGAAAGAGATCAAGAAACAGACGGTAGACCAGATGGTAGATCAGCTGATGAACCTGCCGGAGCGGACGAGGATCCAGCTGCTGGCGCCTGTGGTGAGAGGGAGAAAGGGAGAACATGTAAAGATCTTCGAACAGGCTAGGAAAAGCGGTTATGTCCGTGTGATGGTAGATGGAAATCTTTATGAGCTATCGGAAGAAATCAAGCTGGAAAAAAACAAAAAGCACAATATTGAGATTGTGGTGGACCGCCTGGTCATCAAAGAAGGAATCGAGAAAAGACTTGCGGACTCCCTGGAGAGCGTGCTGGAACTGGGGGATGGGCTGGCAATCGTGGATGTGACCGGAGGGGAACGTCTGCAGTTCAGTCAGAGTTTTTCCTGCCCGGACTGCGGGATCAGCATCGATGAAATTGAACCCAGGAGTTTTTCCTTCAATAACCCATTTGGCGCCTGCCCGGACTGTTACGGTCTGGGCTATAAAATGGAATTTGACATCGACCTGATCATTCCCGATAAGTCTTTGAGCATCAGCCAGGGGGCGATCACCGGAATGGGATGGCAGTCCTGTACAGATAAAGGGAGTTTTACAGGGGCTATCCTGGATGCGCTTTCCAAGGAATATGGCTTTAGTCTGGATACGCCTTTTCAGGATCTCTCAGAAGAAGTGAAGGATATGCTGATCCATGGAACACAGGGGAAATCTGTGAAAGTTCACTATAAGGGACAGAGAGGAGAAGGCGTTTACGATGTAGCATTTGAGGGGCTTTTGAAAAATATGGAACGCCGATACAAAGAGACCGGCTCAGATATTATGAAGCAGGAATATGAGCAGTTTATGAGAATCACCCCTTGTAAGACCTGCAAAGGGCAGAGATTGAAAAAGGAATCCCTGGCTGTCACTGTGGGCGGCAAGAATATTGCGGAGGTTACCGCCCTTTCTGTAGAAAAACTTCAGAAATTTTTGGATGAGCTGACGCTTTCCGAGCACCAAATGCTCATCGGACGTCAAATTTTGAAGGAAATTAGAGCGAGAATCGGGTTTCTCATGGATGTGGGTTTGGAATACCTGACCCTTTCCAGGGCAACAGGTACCCTGTCCGGAGGTGAAGCGCAGAGAATCCGGTTGGCAACCCAGATTGGCTCCGGGTTGGTAGGGGTAGCGTATATTCTGGACGAGCCCAGTATCGGGCTCCATCAGAGGGACAACGATAAGCTGCTCGCCACCCTGGAAAATCTCAGGGATCTGGGAAATACCCTAATCGTTGTGGAGCACGACGAAGATACTATGAGGGCAGCGGATTACATCGTGGATGTGGGACCTGGAGCCGGGGAACATGGAGGCGAGATCGTTGCCACCGGAACTGCAGAGGAGATCATGCAGAATGAGCGATCCGTCACAGGTGCCTATTTGAGCGGCAGACGTTATATCAAGATCCCGGACAAGCGGAAGGCTCCTACGGGGTGGCTGAAAATCCTGGGAGCAGCTCAGAATAACCTGAAGAACATGAATGTCGAAATTCCGCTGGGCGTCTTTACCTGCGTCACCGGAGTCTCAGGATCCGGCAAAAGCTCCCTGATCAATGAGATCCTCTACAAACGCCTTGCCAGGGAACTGAACCATGCCAGAACGATACCGGGGAAGCATAAGGACATCCTGGGAATGGAGCAGTTGGACAAGGTGATCGATATTGACCAGTCTCCAATCGGAAGAACGCCGCGTTCCAATCCGGCAACCTATACCGGCGTCTTCGATCTGATTCGGGATCTGTTCGCTTCCACGCAGGACGCAAAGGCGAGAGGCTACAAGAAAGGACGTTTCAGCTTCAATATCAAAGGCGGTCGTTGTGAGGCATGCGGCGGAGACGGCATTCTGAAAATAGAGATGCATTTTCTTCCTGACGTATATGTTCCCTGTGAGGTCTGCGGCGGGAAACGGTACAATAGGGAGACTCTGGAAGTGAAGTATAAGGGCAAGAGCATTTACGACGTGCTGAATATGACCGTGGAGGAGGCTTTAAGCTTTTTCGCCCATGTTCCTTCCATCAGCAGAAAAATCCAGACCTTATACGATGTTGGGCTTTCTTACATCCGTTTGGGACAGCCCTCCACAGAGCTTTCCGGCGGGGAGGCACAGCGCATCAAGCTGGCTACAGAGCTTTCCAGACGAAGTACCGGAAAGACCATCTATATTCTGGACGAGCCGACGACAGGCCTTCATTTTGCCGATGTGGAAAAACTGATCGAGATTTTGAGAAGACTGGCGGACGGCGGCAACACGGTCGTTGTCATTGAGCATAATCTGGATGTCATCAAGACGGCGGATTATATCATCGATATCGGGCCGGAAGGCGGTGACCGGGGGGGAACTGTGATTGCAAAGGGAACTCCGGAGGAAGTGGCAGAATGCCCAAACTCGTACACTGGTCAATATATCAAGAAGTATCTGGAACAGGAACGCAACAGAGAAAAGATGGAAAATTTCAGAAACGCCGAAAAGGCATGATCGTATACAGAAACGAAAAAAGAATAGAGACATGAGAAAAGCTCCGGGTTCACCGGAGCTTTTCACGCTTTAAAAGGAAAGAGAAAAATTAAAATATTTTGAGGGAGTACATCGCAGCGTGTGGGTACTGCGATGTGTGAGTTATGAAATGTATCAGTTCTTATCTGATACACCTATAGTATATCCATAAAATATGTTTAAAGTATGTTCTTGGCATAAAGAATCTCTAAAAAAGATGAAATTGAA
>DVFT01000012.1 GCA_018713105.1 Candidatus Limivivens merdigallinarum
TATTATACCCCATTTATAAAATAGATTCAACAAAATGGATTCTATTCCATTTTAATTAAATTTTGCTTTGCAGATGGATTCTATTCCATTTTTAAAGGAAGCCGATGCTCCCCAGTATACTCTGGAGGATCGGCTCCCTTTTGTATGTTAGGATTCTATTTCTATTGTCTTACTCAGCATCCGAAATGGTAATCACCGTATTCCCGGTCATTCCGTAATCTGCTGCCGGCGTCTCTTCTGTGATCCAGAAGATTCCTTCATAGCTGCGAGCCACATTGCAGAGGCTGCTGGTCACGCGGACGCTGATGGTATTCTCCCCTGCCTGTACCAGGTCGGTCAGGTCTACTTCGCAGGCATCCATATTCACCACTGCCTTCTGGTCATTGACCGTGATCATGGCTGTTCCCAGGTTGAAGCTGTCCGCCTCGAACATCACTTTCTTGCCTTCGCTGCTCCAGTCATCCGGAAGGGTGAAGGTGGTCGTGTAAGTTCCCACACCGGATACGAATTCTCCAAGAGCCTCGATGTCCTTCCAGGGTACCAGGGTTTCCAGGGTACCCACTTCAATGTCCTCATGGTTGGTGGTATAGGTCACTTCCGTGGTGGTCACTCCGGTCTCCTCATTGGTCTCAGTGCGCTCTACCTTGTCGCCCGGCGTGTAGGAATCCACCGTCAGGCTCCATCCGGTCAAGGCTACCGTATCCTGGCTTTCGCCAGCTGCGGCTGCTTCCTCGCCTGCTGCTTCCGTCTCGGCTGCTGTCGTCTCCTCGGTCGCTGCCTCCGTCTCAGCTGCTGCCGTCTCCTCAGTCGCTACTTCTGTCTCGGCTGATTCCGTCTCAGTTACCGTCGTCTCCTCAATCACAGCTTCCGTTGCTTCTTCATCTGCTGCTGTCTCCTCAACTACGGCTTCCGTCTCGGCTTCTGCTGCTTCCTGACCTGCGGATTCCCCATTGGGATCCAGCACGTAAACTGCCACATCGCCAGGAGCCAATTCCAGGGAAATGGTGGTTCTTCCGTCTGCGCTCACTGCGTCGGATACCTTCGTCACATTGCCGCTCCAGGTATCCAGCTCGTAGGTTTCATAGGTTCCTTCCACTGCGACGTTGCCAACGAAATCGTCGGTATCTTCATACATGTAGTTGTATACATACAGATAAGTAGCGTCTTCTGCTTTCCTCATGTTGGTGAGGATCTTAGCGTTGGGCTCTTCATACTCCACTCTCGGGGTAACACCCAGTTCCATCAAAGTCTCGTAAGCGTCTGCTGTGGATTCGATGGTCCTTACGTTCTCGCATGCTTTGATCTCTGCTACTACTTCTGCCAGGGCTTCGTCGTTTCCGTCGTTGCTGCCTGTGGTGGAGCCTGCCACGGTGTTGATCTTCAGCACGCTGTCGTTGTTGACATCCTCTTCCACGTTGTTGACGAACACGATGGGAAGTCCGTTCTTTGCTCCCTCAAGAAGGGCTTTCGCGGATTCCAGGGGCAGCTCATCCTGCATGACGATCACTGCCTTATAGGCAACGCCGTCGGAATTGATCATACCGTCGCTCATATCCACCGCGTCATCCGTCAGGATATACGGTGAGAAATATTCATAGGTATAGCCTGCGTTCTGCAGTTCCATATCCTGCCAGTAATAAGCCTTGTTCTGATGCAGGCGGTTGTTGTAAACACCGCTGCTGGATACGCTGGTCAGCAAGTTGTTGAGATAGTAATCTGTCCGAAGCATAGCGATATCCACCTGGGGTTCTCCCTGCTCCAGCACCTTCTGGATCCGGCTCAAGTGGGTGTTGACATCCACGCTGTCGATGGCGCTTGGCTGACGCTTATTGAAGCGTTCCGCGATCAGGTTGGTCATTCCTTCGTATCCCGGCCATGCTGTGGATTCTTCCGGGCCATACTCGCTGGAATATCCATGTGTCACGGTCTTCTGGATCCCGGATGCGTACTGGGTGTACATGATCTGCCTGTAGTAACCGGAGTTCCACAGATAATTGGTCATAATAGAAGCGCCCGTCTCCGAGGAGAGCCGCTTGTCAAAAATATGGGCTGCGCCGGAGAAGTTCCGGTAGCTGTCGATCTCTGCGGCAAATTCAAAGGACTCGGTTTCCAGGTAATCTATGGACGGAACGGTCTGGGTCATCTCAAAGGTCTTGCCGTAGGAGGGTTCCGCGCGGAGCTTCATATTCTTGCTGTGGAGCCAGTCGGCCAGGATATCAAGGCAGTTTTCCTGGTAAAGCTCTGTCTCTGTCTGGAAGAAATCGCTCCTGAGGGAATCGATGTCGATGGCGTCCGTATCCGTATTGTCAAACACATAGGTCAGGTGCTCGCCCATGCCTTCGAGGGTATCCGGCGTCTCGCGGATCAGAAGCGGCAGGTATTTTTCCAGGGAATATCCCCTGCGGCTTTCGAACTGCTCCAACATGTCCGCACACCAAAGCTGCTTCGTGGAATCCGGACCTGTGGTCATAAGCTCCAGGGAATCCATGTAAAGGCTGCACTCGTCGATCTGGTCGATGATCTCCTGCATGTCCTCTGTAAGGACGCTCTCGTTCCAGTAATCGATCATGGCATTGGCGCCTGCGGAATCGAAATAGTTGATGGTATAGTTTTTGCCAGTGTGGGAAGCTGCATAGGACTCAGAGGTTCCGTACTGATAGAACGCGAACAGGATGTAATCCCCGTCGTCTTCCGCTGTAAAATCAATGCTCCAGGTTCCGTCTCCGTTGTCTGTAATGTTCTCGTCGGGAACAACCGCAAGGCTGTCGGTATTGATCTTGGTCTTGACCAGATCCTCCTGAATCACCGGAGCGCTTTCCTCGGCGCCTTCCCTACGGCTCTTCCTCCACCGCTGTCTCCAAGACGTTCCGGCAGCTAAAAGACCATGCCCAGGCTCTGCTGCAAAATACGGTGGTTGCTTCCTTCCTGCCTGGCAGGATGCCGCTTAGCGAAGGCCGCAGGCAGTATTTCCAGCTCCAAAGAGCCTTGCATTTCCAGAGCTGTTTCCCCGGCTGTGCCGTTTCGGATCTTTCAGAACTCTCTAAAAGGCCGTTTACACCGGTAAGGCAGCTTTTCCCCTACCATCTCCTTTCGGATTCCCTGGAAAGGCCGGATACTTTCCTGAAGGCTTTGTCCTCCTATCTCCATCAGGTCTTCGAAGCCCGGGACGCCGACAGCCTGTTTCTCCTTTATCACAACCTGCTTCTCCAGATGGGGGAATTGTCCGGCCATATGCTCTCCCTTCCCCGGGCGAAGTATTTTGAAAAGGAACCGGATCTGGTCAGGTTTCTTGAGGAAACCTATGGTTCCTTAAGGGAACTGCATAACCGGGATCAAAACTCTGGCTATTCCGCGCCGGTGGCAAAAGCTATCGACTATATGAAGGAGCATTTCTCCGACAGCTCCCTCACCGTGGAACAAATTGCCGGGGAAGTTTTCTTAAGCGCCAGCCGCTTAAGCGTCCTCTTCCGCCAGGAAACGCAGCAGACGGTGAACGATTACCTGACAGACCTTCGGATCTCCCATGCCGTCTACCTGCTTTCCAACAGCAGCCTCAAGATCTATGAGATCGCGGAAAAATCCGGCTATAAGTCTTCCCAATATTTCAGCCAGGTTTTCCAGCAGAAAACCGGCCGTAAGCCCCTCCATTTCCGCCAGAAAAAACCATCTGTATAGGAGAAACGCCATGTTCCGTACACATTCCAAGATCACCAGGAAGCTGATCCGCCGCTTTGCATTTGTATATACGGTCATTTTCCTGATGCTTTCCCTCATGATTCTCACAGTCAGCGCAATCCTGATGCTTAGGAATGCCCACCAGGCCGCTTCCTCAAGCGTAACCCTGGCTTCTGATACCCTATACGCTTTTGAACGGGGCATCCAGGAAAAAACTTATTTCCTGACTTCCCTGGATAGCCTGGAGGCTCTCCTGAAATCCTACCGGCAATCTCCCAGCGAAATGACGCGCCAGCAGATCAACCTGGCGCTCAGCAATTTCCAGACCTCTGATTCCAACCTCCATTTTGTCATGCTGGAGGATGGGGACGGGAACCTGTTCCATTCCATCAATTATGCTGATACGGGGATCGATGAATTTATCCGGGGGCAGGAGGCCTATCAGGAGCTGAAGGAGCAAAACGCTTCCTATTTTTCTCCTATCCTCACAGAAGGCTTCGATGGATACCAGTTCCCCTATTGCTGTTACCTGACCCGCCAGCCGATCATGGGAAACTCTTTTTTGATCTCCCTCTGCTACGATGCCCAGTCCATCCTCCAGAACCTAAGCTCCGAAGGCAGACGGTTAAGCAGCCTTTCCATCTACAACGGATGGCAGGAATGTTTCTATCATTCTTCTGGCGATGCATCCGAGGAATCCTTCCCTGGATTTCTCCTTTCCAATACGGATCTTTCTTACGGTTTCCTGGATTTGGAAGGATACCACTATGTCGCCATGGATTTTTATTCTTCCTCCTACCTGGTTGGGACCATTGCGCTTTCCAGTCTGCTCTCGGACTTTTTCTTCCTTGTGCTCTGCCTGCTCGCCGTCTATTTCATACCGCTGGCTTTCGCGCTGCTTGCTGTCATCCCGGTCAGCGACCGCATGCTATCTCCCATAGGGAACCTCACCGGAAAAGTGCGAAAGTTCTCCCTTGGCGCTCCGCCTGTGGAGATCGTGTCCACAGGAGATGAGATCGAAGAGCTCAGCCGTTCCTTCCGCCGCATGACTATGAATATCAATGCGCAGGCCGATCAGATCTCCCAGTCGGAGCGTGAGAAAGCCGTCACCTACTATAAGCTCCTCACGACCCAGCTGGATCCGCATTTTATCTACAATACCATGAATATCATCAACATTCTTGCCCGTAATCAGGCCTACGAAGATATTGTACGGGTCAATACCGCCCTCACCCGTGTCCTCCGGGAACGGCTGAATACGCAGAATACAACGTTTGAGCGGGTATCCAGGGAGATTGAGACCCTGAAACAGTACCAGGTCATCATGGACTACCGGTACCACAACCAGGTAAGCATGGAATACGATGTGGATCCTTCCATCCTGGAAAACCGCATCCCCAAAAATATCCTGCAGCCGCTGGTGGAAAATTCCTACTATCACGGGCTTACCAGGGAAGACGGGGTGATCCAGGGGAGCATCAGCATCCTCATCTATCCGTTAAACGATGAGCTGGTCATCGAAATCAGCGACGACGGCGTAGGTTTCGACCCCGGCAAGCTCAAAAAAATCCGGCAGAACCTCTCAGTCCTTTCCGGGCATCCTGATGAGGAAGCCCATATCGGGATTGAGAATATCTGCCGGAGGATCCGCTATCTCTATGAAGAAAATTTCTCCATTGACATCCAAAGCGAACCTGGATACGGCGCAACGGTTATCCTTTCCCTTCCGTTGGTTCCGCCGGAAGCTTCCTGATACCGTACGCCCTTATAAATTTTCATCAATAAGATCCTGGAAAACCGCCGCATCCAGCGTTGGGTTGTTCCATTTGAGCAGGAGGCGTTCCACCTCTTCTTCCGTAAAATACAGATGGTCCGGGTTTTCCGTGGCGTCCGATATCTCTTCCGCCAAAGCGGCGGAATCTACCAGGATCCCCGGTACCCGGTAGCTTTCCGCATGTTCCGACAACGGATAGCCTTTCAGCTGGTTGACCATGGCCACCGCCATGTAATACGCATCGATGGAAAACTGCGGAACCCCATAGGCTGCTTTCAAAATCCCGCTCTCAAAGTCCTCTGTCAGGCTCTGGGAAAAATCAATGGTCGCAAGCCCCACGCCCTCCCCGCCCCGCGTTTCCCGGATCGTATCGAGAATGATCTTTGCTCCGTTCCGCACAGTGCTTCCCACCAGATAGATGCAGTCTACCTCTGGGTAGGCTTCCAAAATGCTCTCTGTCATCGACGCCACGTCCTCCTCGGACCGAAAATCCCGTCCCTCGGCCACGATCTCCGCATCAGGATATTCCTCCAGCGCGCGGTTGATCCCTTCCTCCCTGGCCATACAGGTGGTGTCCCATTTTGCCTCGGAAAGGAGGGCGATCTTCCGGTAGCCCTTCTCCAGGATCGTTTCCGCCAGCGCATAAGCATTCTCCTCTTCATCCTCATATACGTTTCCAATATAATACGGTGAGTTTTCGCAGATCAATCTGATATTGTCGTTTGCAATGCTCCGGAAATAGATCCCCCAGTAAACTTGCGCTTCCCCGCACATCCTGCAGATGACTGACAACACCTGATCGTTGGGCGGGCAGAGCAGAATCCCGTCCACCCCCTGTTCGATTGCGTCCTGCACAAAATAAATGATGGAATCCGCCGTGCTGCCCCGTTCCTCGCTTTCATTCCATAGGATCTCCACAGAAGCGATTTCTTCCAGAATCCCCATATTTTTCTTCAGGTCAGGAAAGACCTCTCCGGATGCGTTGATGGCAATGCGTAGCGTTTTTTCCTCAGCCTTTGCTTTCACGGCAAAAAACAGGAATACCGCCATCAAAAAGACGGCGGCCTGTATGGCCGTTCTATATTTCCTATGGCTTTTGCAAATCCTCTGATCCATTTTTCTCTCCATCCGAACCAATGTTTATCCCTTTATACCGCAACATAACCTGAGAAGAGTATACCACACGCCGCAAAAGAAAAACAGTATTGTTTTTCCCCTGTAAACCTTCTATAATCCATATAGAAGACATTTTCACAGGAGGACTCCTATGATCTACAAGTGTACCATCCGCACCAAACAGAAACTGATCAACGCCGTAATCGCCCTCGCCTTTGAGAAAGGCTACGACAACGTGACCGTCCGGGATATCTGCAAGCGGGCAGGCGTGTCCAACGGCGCCTTTTATCATCATTACGCCACCAAGGATGCCTTAAGCCGGGAGGCTTATCTGAGCCTGGACTTTTTGGTGACGGATGAACTTTTAGAAAAGCTTGAGGGGATGGAGCCTCTGGATGCGCTTCAGTATATCCTGGAGCTGCAGGTGCGATATGTGGAATCCCTGGGCTGCGTGATGTGTGATTATTACAAGATCCTTCTCTCAGGGGAAAATATTTCCCTCTTTGCGCCTGAACGCCCTTATTATCAGGCTGTTTTGGCACAAATAAAACGCTGCCTCAAAAAGCAGCGTTTTAAACCCTCTTATGATGCAGAGTTCCTTACAGACTGGATCCTCCGCTTTGTCAGGGGATGTATCGTTGACTGGTGCATCCGCGGTACCTCCACTCCCCTTCTTCATGGATACCGCGAAAATTTCTCACTTCTGATATCAGGTCTGGCTGCTCAATCCCCATTTCAGGGTGAATGCTGAGCCCTCGCCTTCCTTGCTCTCCAGGAACAGTTCGGCTCCTAAGCTTGCCGCTCCATGTTTTACAATGGAAAGCCCCAGTCCTGTACCTCCGATTTCCTTGGAATGGCTCTTGTCTACGCGGTAGAAGCGTTCAAAGACACGTTCCTGATGAGCGAGGGGAATTCCAATTCCCGTATCCTTTACAGTCACGCACGCCTTGGCGCCTTCATGGTAGACGGAGATTTCTACTTTACCATTCTCTTTATTATATTTCACTGCGTTGTCGCAGAGATTGTAGATGATCTCGTCCAAAATCTGACGGATGGATCGGATCACAATAGGACCGCCTGTCACTTCAATGTCAATTCCGCGGCGCTCTGCTGCTACGGAGAGACGTTCCTTGATATCGGCGGCAAGCTCAAAGAGATCGATCTTTTCTTCCTGGTAGGGAAGCTCCCCTTCATCCAGCTGAGAAATCTTGATGACATCCTCCACCAAAGTGATCAACCGCTGTGCTTCCACAAAGATGCGTCCCGCAAAGCGTTTCACATCTTCCTCTTTCACAATGCCGTCCTGCATAATCTCCGCAAAACCAGAGATAGAGGTTAACGGAGTCTTCAGCTCATGGGAAACGTTCGCCGTGAATTCCCGGCGGAGGCGTTCTCTCTGAACCTTCTCAGTCACATCCACCAGAAGCAGCACACCGCCCGTCACGCTTCCATCTTGGAAGACCGGATTGGCGATCAGCTGACGGGTACCGCCTTCCACCTCAACCATCTCGGAAACATGTTCTCCTGCCAGCATCCTTTCTACAGCGCGAAGGAAAGGCTCGCTCCGGTTCAATGTCAGAACGCTTGTCTCCACCGGCTTCTTGGAAACTCCCAGAAGCTTCAATGCGCTGCTGTTGCAGGACAGAAGATCCGTCTGCTTATCGATCACCAGAAGCCCTTCGTTCATATTCTCTGTAATGATCGTGAATTCTTCCTGCTTTCTCTTGGCATCCGTAAGCTGGCTGCGGATCGTATTCTGCTGCTTATTGATCCGGGTAAGCAGCGGAGCAATCTCGTCATAGGTATCATTCCCCTTCGGGTTGTCCAGATCCAGCTCATTGATCGGCTTTACAATCTTCTTGGATGCACGGGATGCCACAAAGAGAGAGAACAGAAGCAGCAGGAACAGCAGGATAATGACAGGCCCCAGCATTCCTCCCAGCACGGCGGGTACCGTATACTGGGTACTGGATACCCTTAACACATTTCCGTCATCCAGCCTCAATGCATAATACACGGTCTTCTCCGCCAGAGTTTCTGAATTTCTCTCAGCCTCTCCGTAACCGTCCTCCAGTGCTTCCTGGATCTCTTCCCGGTCCAGATGGTTCTCCATTTCGGCCGCGTCTGCATCGCTGTCAAATAATACCGTGCCGTCTGCCTGAACCAGAGTCACTCTTTCCCCGCCGCTTGGCAGATTGTTCAGGCTTTCTGTCCCGCCTTCTTCCACAGACATGGCAAGATACTGTGCCTCTCTTTTCAGCTCTTCTCCTAATTGGTTCCCATAGAATCCATACAAAATTCCCATGGTGCATCCAATACCCAGGATAAGAATGCACGCTGCTACCGCAAAAATACTGCGGAAAATACGGTTTGTCATTGCGCGCTACCTCCTATTTTATATCCTATGCCTCTGACTGTCTCGATATAATCTCCTGCCTCTTTTAATTTTTGGCGCAGGGTACGGATATGGACATCTACAGTACGGCTCTCTCCGTCAAATTCGTATCCCCAGATTTTGTCCAGAAGCTGTGCCCTCGTAAATACTCTTCCCTTTTCGGAAATCAGAAGGCAGAGCAGTTCAAATTCCTTCAGCGTGAGAACCACTTCCTGATCATTCACCTTCACAATATGGTGGGATGGGCATACATAGAGAACTCCCTCCCGGTAACTCACATCCTCCTCCTGCTTCTCTGTACGGCGAAGCAGCGCACGGATTCTGGACAGCAGCTCCATCATGCGGAAGGGCTTCGGGACATAATCATCCGCCCCGCTGTCCAGCCCCAAGACCGTGTCATACTCGCTTCCTTTTGCCGTCAACATGATGATAGGCAAGGCCTTCGTCTCCGAATGGCTTCGGATTTTTTTCAAAATATGAAGACCGTCCTCCTCTGGCAGCATTATATCCAGCAGAAGGAGCGATGGTATTTCCTCCTCCATTGCCTCCCAGAATTCAGATGGACGGGAAAATCCCCTTGCCTCCATTCTCTGACTGTTCAGTGTATAGGTTACCAGCTCCCGGATGCTGTCATCATCTTCCAACAGATAAATCATCCCGGCTCCTCCTATTCGTGGCTTTTGTGTACACCGGTGATGGAATATACCACCCATTCTGCGATATTTACCGCATGGTCGCCGATCCGTTCAAAATATTTCGCCGTCATCAGAAGATCCAGAGCCGCCCTGGCATCAATTCCTTTGTTGTAGATCAAATCCATCAGCTCATTTTTGACCGTATCGAACAGTCTGTCCACCTCGTCGTCCGCATCGATGACCTTTTCTGCAAGCTGGCGGTCACTCTGGACAAAAGCCTCCACACTGTTGGTCACCATTTTGATGGTAGCTTTTCCCATACTGTCCAGATGTACCATGCTGCTGCTTTCCGTATCGGACAGATAGGCTGCCATCTCTGCGATGTCACCTGCCTGGTCGCCGATCCGTTCCATATCGGAAATCATTTTCAAAGCCGCTGAGATCATTCTCAGGTCACTTGCTACCGGCTGCTGCTGGAGAAGAAGCTTGATGCAGATATTTTCAATATCCCTCTCCTTCTGGTCGATCGCACTGTCCACTGTGTGGATCTGATTGATCGTCTTCTCGGAAGCATGCTTTAATACCTCCACGGAAAGTGTGATCGCTTCCTCACACATACTTCCCATCTTGATCAATTCTACGTGGAGCTCATCAAGCTGCTTGTCGAATCGAGTTCTCATTATCCAAACCTCCCTGTAATATACTCTTCTGTCCTTTTATCCTTGGGCATGGAGAAGATCTGTTCCGTCTCCCCATATTCTATGATCTCTCCTAAAAGGAAAAAGGCTGTCCTGTCAGAAACCCTCGCTGCCTGCTGCATGTTGTGGGTTACCATAACGATAGTATAATCCTTTTTCAGCTCCAGTACAAGCTCTTCAATCTTGGACGTGGAAATAGGATCCAGGGCGCTGGTGGGTTCATCCATCAGCAGAACTTCCGGCTGTACGGCAAGGGCTCTGGCGATGCAAAGCCTCTGCTGCTGTCCTCCGGAAAGTGCCAGCGCACTCTTTTTCAGCTTGTCCTTTACCTCATCCCAGATCGCAGCTCCGCGAAGGGAACTTTCTACGATCTCATCCAGCTTCACCCTGGAGTGAATGCCGTGAGTTCTCGGACCAAAGGCAATATTATCATAAATACTCATTGGGAAAGGATTCGGTTTCTGGAATACCATTCCCACTCGTTTTCTCAGCTGGTTTACATCCATCTTGCCGAAGATATCTTCTCCATCCAGGCGGATGCTTCCCTCAATGCGGCATCCTTCCACCAGATCGTTCATACGGTTCAGGGATTTCAGAAGCGTGGATTTTCCACAGCCGGAGGGACCGATGAAGGCAGTGATTTCTTTTTCCTGGATATTCAGGTTGATATTTTTCAATGCATGGAAATCTGTGTAATACAGCTCCATATTTTCCACTTGTATTTTATCCATTTGTCTGACCTTGTCCTTTCGTCAACTTTTTGGCTACAAAACTCGACAATGCGTTCATTCCCAGAACCAGGAGCAGAAGCACAAATGCAACCGCGTAAGCCTGATCCATGTATAATCCCTCACGGGACAGGTTGTACATGTGTACTGCCAGTGTGGCGCCGGATCCCATGATACTGGAGGGCACCTGGGGAATTGCGCCTGCCGTATAAATCAAAGCGGCAGTCTCACCTACGATACGCCCCACAGACAGGATCACGCCTGCTAAGATACCGGGGATTGCGGAAGGCAGAACCACGCGGAATACCGTACGCAGTTTTCCGGCGCCCAGTCCAAAGCTTCCTTCCCGGTAACTGTCCGGGACAGATTTCAATGCTTCCTCCGTGGTACGCATCACCAGCGGAAGAATCATGATTGCCAGCGTCAGGGCGCCTGCCAGGATGGAATATCCCCATCCAAGCGCCGTTACAAAGAACAAAGCGCCGAACAAACCGTATACGATAGAAGGAATTCCGGATAATGTCTCTGTAGTCAGACGGATGATCTTGACAAATTTATTTCCCCTCTTGGCATATTCCACCAGATAGATTGCGGAAAAAATACCGAATGGTACTGCGATCACCAGAGATAAGAGGGTCATGATGATAGTATTGATGATAGACGGGAGCATGGATGCGTTTTCTGAATTATAAGTCAGCGCAAACAGCCCAGGCGTCAAGTTCGGGATACCATTCACCAGAATATATGCGATCAAAAACAGCAGGACGGCAAAGGTCACCACCGTAGCCAGAAACACCAGGCCTTTTAAGATTGCAGCCTCGATATTTCTCGCTTTGCCGCTGCTCATCGTGATGTTGCTGTTTTTCTTGTTTTCTGATTGACTCATTTTTCTCCTCTCCTTTTCGGTTTGGAAGCTTTTCCTTCTCCTGTACTCCGGTTATTAAGCATGGATACGGAGAAGTTGATAATCAAGATGAATACGAACAGCACCACGCCCGTAGCGATCAGGGCTTCTCTGTGGAGGTCTGCCGCATATCCCATTTCAAGTACGATATTGGCTGTCATGGTCCGTATTCCTTTGAGGATGCCTGCCGGCATTCTTGCCTGGTTTCCGGCTACCATTACCACTGCCATGGTCTCTCCGATCGCCCTTCCGATCCCAAGAACCACACCGGCAAGGACGCCGGATTTTGCTGCTGGAAGGATCACACGAAAAATACTTCTCTCAGGAGTGGCTCCCAGAGCCAACGCTCCTTCATAATAGCTTGCCGGCACAGAACGGATGGCGGATTCTGTTACGCCGATAATTGTCGGCAGGATCATCACTCCCAAAAGGAGGGACGCTGCCAGGATGCTTCCGTTGGAAGCTCTGAATACCTGTCTGGTAAAGGGGATCAGTACCATCAATCCGAAGAATCCGTATACTACGGAAGGGATACCAGCCAGAAGCTCTGTTGCCGATTTCAAAAAGGGATAAATTTTCTTTGGACAGTAGTGAGCCATAAAGATAGAAGTAAGGATACCGATCGGTACTCCTACGATGATGGCTCCTGCCGTAACATAAATACTTCCCAGAATCATGGGAAGGATTCCGTAAATATCATTTCCCGGTTTCCAGTGAGTTCCTGCCAGGAATTTGAACAAGCCGATCTCCTGCATCGCCGGGATTCCATTTGCAAACAAAAACACACAAATTAACGCAACTGCTAACACAGATGCGCAGGCAGCTATGAAAAAAACTGCCTGCATCAATTTTTCTTTATTCATATCTGCCTACGCCCTCATATCCCAACGTTACGATTACTCAGCCAGAGCCTCGTCCCAGGTGGTTACTTCGCCAGTGAAGATGCTCTTAACCTGCTCAGAAGTCATCTCTTCGGTCGGGTTGTTGTTGTTTACTACCACTGCGATACCATCGGTTGCGATTACAGTTGCGGTAAGTCCTGCCTCAAGCTCGGAATCCTTCAGTTCTCTGGAAGCCATTCCGATATCACATACACCGTCGATTGTATTCTGCATACCTGTGGTGGAATCACTGGTCTGAACTTCAATCTCAACGTTAGCGTTTACCTCAGCATAAGCCTCTTTCAGTTTCTCCATAACCGGAGATACGGAAGAAGAACCGGCTACAACAACTTTACCTTCTGCCCCGTTGCTTTCATAAGCTTCTGTCTCGCTTAAGGGGATGTAACCATTCTCTTCTACAACAGCTTGTCCCTCAGTGCTCATGATGTAGTTGATGAAATCCTGTGCTGCATCGCTTACTTCTGCGCCGGTAGCGATATTGAACGGTCTGGACACTTTGTAGCTTCCATCCTCGATGGTCTCAACGCTTGCTTCTGCGCCGTCGATGCTCAGGGCTTTCACACTGTCATCCAGGGAACCAAGGGAGATATATCCGATTGCATAATCATCACCTGCTACGGTTGACATCATAACAGAGGTACTGTTGGTGATATTTGCTTCCTCAGTGGTCATATCCACATCTTCACCATCGATCTCTTCCACAACGCCGAACAGCTCCGTGAACGCGCCTCTCGTACCAGAACCATCCTCTCTGGATACAACGGTGATCGGCATGGTGCTGTCCCAATCACTGCTTGCGGATGCTCCGCATACGGTAAGACCCATCGTCATAACTCCTACAAGTGCTGCTGCAACTAATTTCTTCATAATAGAAATCTCCTTTTTTCATTTTCATTTTTCTGTTTGTCCTTCGTTACGTGTATGAGTATATTGGAAGAAAGTAAAATGCATTATCTTTTCTTTGTTAAATGTGCGTAAAATGATATTTTTATTTCCCCGGAATATAAGCCGGGTACCGCTTTTACCTTCTGCTTCCTCTTTTGGTCCCATAAAAAAGGACCGAAGTCTCTTTTCTGAGAATTCAGTCCTTTGTAAAATCTAAATTTCCCGATTGTTAAATGTAAAATTTCCACGGATCCTTCGCGTTTCGGATTTTACAATACATCAGCAGGTCGCGCCGCCGGTGACATGAAGCTGCGCATCCAGGATTTCCTGCTTTCTCGCAAGGAGGTCGTCTGAGAGAAGCTGTGCCTCTACGTTCTCAAATCCCAGCCTGTCGATAGTCTGGGCAAAACGCTCCCCGGTCTTCCCCTGCTCACGGTACAGGAGGATCGCTTTCTCGATGACGTCCAGAGCTTCCTCCTTGGAGGTAAAGATCTTGCTTAAGCTTTTGCCCTGTGCCACGCTCTTGCCCCAGCGCCCGCCGATGTAGATCTTGTAGCCGTTCACCCCGTCTTCGATGGCGTCAAAACGGCATTTGCCCACACAGCGTCCGCAGTGGTTGCAGACATCCTGGTCGATTTCCAGGACTCCATCCACCACCTTGGCGGCATGGATGGGACATGCCTGCTCTACGGTACACTTTTTACATCCGTTGCACTCGTCCTCGTCAAAATTTGGGATCAGCTGGCCGATGATCCCAAGATCGTTCAGATCCGGCTTTACACAGTTATTTGGACATCCTCCCACTGCGATTTTGAATTTGTGGGGAAGCTTTACTTCCCGGTATCCTTCATAAAAGCGGTGGTGGATCTCTTCGGACAGCGCAAATGTATCGATCAGGCCATATTGGCAGGTCGTTCCCTTACAGGATACCACCGGGCGTACCTTGGATCCGGTTCCTCCCGTTACCAGCCCTTCCTTGGCAATGTAGGCGCGGAATTCCTCGATCTTGTCATAGGGGATTCCCTGTACTTCCACCGTCAGGCGGGTCGTATAGGTAACGATGCCGTTCCCGAATTTTTCCGCTGCTTCCGCGATGCATCTCTGCTGGGCAGCTGTCACTTTCCCGTTGACGGTAATGATCCTGCCGGAAAAGTTGTCCGTTCCTTTGTTGCTGAGAAACCCGAGGGCTTTGACTCTTTTTTCATCCTCTGCACTTACGGTTAATGTAGCCATAGTTGTTTTCCTCCTGAATTTGATGGTTAATTCCTTTTAACATTCAAGGCTGCGCTGGGCGCCGCCCAGTGTCCGGTCACTCTTCTTTCTGGGAAGGATCTTCCACCTCGTTGAAGGTAAGGCCTCCTTCCAGAGCCCGCGTATTCGTATAACCATACGCTTTCATCCTGTTCTGGGTCAGGTAAGCACGTTTTCCTTTCGCGCACACCAGCAGCAGCTTCTCGTCCTTGCCAATCCCCTCGATTTCCCCGTCGATCTTGGTCAGATCCACATAGGGCGCCCAGGAAAGGGTAGGAACCGGAGAGGCGTCCAGCACGCGGTATCCGTCGGCAGCCCCGGCCTGGTATTCCGTCGGAGTGAAGGTTTCAAACGCCCCGCTCATCTTATTTAAAAGGATGTTCAAGGCATGTCCGAACGGATGGATGGCTGTGGAGAATGGCGGCGCATAGGCGAAATCCAGATTTTCCAGCTGGTCTACCGTCGCGCCCAGGGAAATCGCAGTCACCGCAATGTCCACTACTTTGTCCACTGCTCCTTTTCCGATCACCTGCAATCCTAAGAATTTTCTGCTGGTCTTGTCGGCGAGCATTTTAATAATGAAGCTCCCCGCTCCCGGATAGTAATGGGCTTTGTCATCCACTACGGACAATGCGGTAACGACATCGTACCCCGCTTCTTTTGCGTCTGCCTCGCCAAGGCCTGTCCGGCCCACGTTCAGTTCCGGCAGCTTGCACACGCCTGTTCCCAGAACGCCGGGATAAGCGATTTTCCTGCCAACCAGGTTCTGTGCCACAATCCTTCCTTCTATGTTTGCCGAGGAACCCATGGGTGACCACTGGGGTTTTCCGGTTTCCCGGTTAGCCACGCAGGCGCAGTCCCCGATTGCGTAGATGTCTTCATCATTGGTCTGAAGATATTCATTAACCTTAACCGTGCGGTTCGGCATCAGCTCAATCCCGGAATCTGCGAGGAACGCGGTATTCGCGCGGATACCGATGGCCAGGACGGCAAGATCTGCCTTCATCCCCTTGCGGCTGGTCAGGACGCGCGCCACCTTTCCGTCTTTTCCCTCGATCCCCTCAAGGGCTGTTCCGGTAAAGCACATGATCCCGTGGTCTGCAAGCTTATTTTCCACATATCCTGCCATCTCCGGGTCAAAGGGCGGCATAATCTGGGGCGCCATGTCGATCACCGATACGCGGATTCCTTTGGATGCCAGATTCTCTGCCACCTCCAGGCCGATAAAGCCGGCGCCTACGACCACCGCGCGTTTCACATCCCCCTGTTCGATCCGTTCCCTGAGGGCAATCGCGTCATCCGGCGTCCTCATTTTGTAAACGCCTTCCAGGTCCATTCCCGGAAGCGGCGGACAGATCGGATCCGCTCCGGTAGCGATCACCAGTTTATCATATCCGAACGTCTTCTTCTCCCCAGTGGCCAGCTCCACCGCTTCCACTGTTTTGTCCTCCCGGTTGACGGCTGTTACCTCAACACCGGTTTTCACCTCCGCCCCGGTCAATCTGCGAAAGCTTTCCGGCGTATTCACGATCAGCTGCCCTTTGTCATGGATAACGTCGCCTACATAGTACGGAAGGCCGCAGCCCGCATAGGAAATATCTTTTCCCTTCGTCAGGATCGTCACATCTATGGAACGATCCTCTCTCTTTAACTTGGCCGCTGCTTTCGTTCCGGCTGCTACACCGCCGATAATCAATACCTTCATACACTGCTTCATCCTTTCCTATTGAAATATTCTGCCAGTTGCTCACTGCTCCCCATTATACCATAACCTTATCCATAAAGAAATTTATATTTTATTATGTTATACATAGGTTATACCTATCAATTTTTCTTCCGCCATCAGAACAAGCCCATGATCCAAGCTGCCAGGTTGTGTTCCGCAAAGACTGCCACAGCCACCAGGGAAACCGTAGACATGATCTTGATAAAAATATCCAGGCACGGACCCACCGTATCCTTCAGCGGGTCTCCCACCGTATCTCCGACCACAGCCGCATCGTGGGCAGGGCTTCCTTTTCCCGAACCGGCAATCTCTCCGGACTCAATGTATTTCTTCCCATTGTCCCATGCGCCGCCGGCATTTCCGGTAAAAATTGCAATCATAATGGAACAGATCGTAGAGCCGATCAATATGCCTCCCACAAATTCCGGCCCAAGGATAAAGCCGCATACCACCGGTACCACAATAGCCAGCATGGAAGGAATCTTCATTTCCCCGATTGCGCCTTTGGAAGAAATCTCAATACAGGTCTTATAGTCAGGTTTTCGTTTGCCTTCCAAAATCCCCGGTATCTCCCGGAACTGGCGGCGGACTTCCTCCACCATCTTCCGGGCAGCTTTGGCAACAGCTTCAATGAGCATGCCGGAAAACAGGAAGGGGAGAGCGCCTCCGATAATCGCTCCCGCAAGCGTCATTGGCTCAATCAGATTCAGGATCAGTTCCGTATCAAAATCATTGTAGGAATACAGATAAGAAATCATCAGAGCCAGCGCAGCCAATGCTCCCGAACCGATGGCAAACCCTTTGCCAATGGCAGCCGTGGTGTTCCCCACGGAATCCAGCGTGTCCGTGATCTTACGCACCTTGGCATCCAGCCCTGCCATCTCCGCAATCCCGCCTGCGTTGTCAGAGATTGGGCCATAGGTATCCACAGATACTGTCGCGGTCACGAAAGAAAGCATCCCCATGGCTGACATGGCGACACCGTACATACCTGCCGCCTGATAGGAAGCAATGATCCCCGCTCCCAGGATCAGGCAGGGCGCCATACAGGACTTCATCCCCAATGCCAACCCCTGGGTGATGGTGAGCGCCGCTCCCTCCAGGGACGTCCGGGCAAGATTCCTGGTTGGCTTAAATCCTGCCGATGTGTAATACTCCGCCAGCATCCCGATCACCACGCCTGCAGCCACACCCACCGTAGCTGCGACCCACGGAGAGAACTGGCCGCACTGGAATCCCAGAATTTCTTTTAATGACGCGCTCTCAAAGCCTCCAAACATCAGGCAGGAGCTTATAAGCCCCAGAAGGATCGTTGCGCCTGAAGCGAAATAGGTACACGCATTCAGATCTCTGTGGGGATCGTCGGACATGTTCTTTTTGAAAAGGAGGCTGGCAATCCCCAGGCATGAAGCGATCAGCCCGATGGATACGAATACCAGCGGGAATAAAACCAGCGTCTGCAAGAGCTCCCCGTCCATCCCGGTCCCCTCAGCCAAAGATTTTGAAAACAAATGATAAGCCAGAATGATTCCGGAAGAAATCGCCCCTACATAGCTTTCCAGGAGGTCTGAGCCAAGCCCTGCCACGTCCCCCACATTGTCGCCTACATTGTCTGCGATGGTTGCCGGATTCCTGGGGTCGTCTTCCGGGATATGCGCTTCGGTCTTGCCCACCAGATCAGCTCCCATATCCGCTGCCTTGGTATAGATTCCCCCGCCCACACGGTTGAACATGGCAACCATGGAGCATCCCAGGGCATAACCGGAAAGAGTCATGGTAAAGGGACAGAAGCTAAGCCCCAAAAGATTCGTGTAGGAAGCAGAAGTGATCCTGGCCTGTCCCATCCCGACCCCAAACACCATGTAAACAAGAAAGATACCAAGCAGGGCAAAGCCTCCCACGCATAGCCCCATGACGGAACCTCCGCGAAACGCAACCTTCACTGTCTCTCCCACATTCTCCGTCTCCCGCGCACGGTTTGCCACCCTCACATTGGCATAGGTGGCAATCTTCATCCCCACGAACCCTGCGCATCCGGACATGATGGATCCGACCAAAAGCGCTACTGCCGCATGCCAGGTCGTGACTACCGCCATCAGTACAGCCACTGCCGCCACCACTGTATATAAAATCCGATACTCATAGTGGATAAATGCATTGGCGCCCACACGGATGGCGCCTGAGATCTCCTGCATCTGCTTTGTGCCCTCCGGCATCCTCTTGACTGTAACGAAGTTAAAGGCCGCAAAGCCAAGCGCCAGCACCGCGGCAATGAAAACTAGATAAATCATACCTTTCACCTCCTGATTTTTATTTCCGTGAGATATTATTTCACAAAAAAATCCATTCAAAATTATTATATGAAATTTACGAGGTAATATCAATATTTTTCAGTAATTTATCCAGCAAAAAGGCGCCGCAAAACTGCAGCGCCTTCTCTCAATCCTTCTTAATGGCAGCCATGGTTTCCACAGCCGTGATGGCCTTCCCCATGGTCATGGCCGCCGCACTGGTGACCCCCGCCATGGTGGCCTTCCCCATGGTGGTTGCAGGTCGTATCCGGATCATAGGCAAGCTGACCCTTCAGGAAGGAATCCACCTGCTCATCCGCATTTCCGGCAGCCCCCGGGAACAGGCGGACACCTGCCTCTGAAAGGGCGTTCCTTGCCCCTCCGCCGATGCCTCCGCAGATCAGGGTATCAATCCCCCGTTCTTTCAGGAATCCTGCAAGGGCTCCGTGTCCCTGTCCGTTCGTTCCTACTACCTCAGAGGAAACCACCTTTCCATCCTCTACCGTATAGATTTTAAACTGCTCGGTATGTCCAAAATGCTGGAATACCTGTCCATTTTCGTAAGTTACTGCTATTTTCATTCTGAAAACCCCTTTCTCATCGGAATCCCCTCTGCTTTGCCCGGCAAGTTCATAGCTTCCTCCTTCGATCCTAAGAGGCGTACCTTCCACCAGGAAACGCGCCGTCTTTTTCCTCGCTTCCGCATAGAGCATCTGGACGGTTCCTCGGCCTACCTCCATGGCTTTGGCCGCTTCCTCCTGGTTCATACCCAGATAATCCAAAAGGCGTAAAGCCTCATATTCTTCCACAGATAAAATCAACTGATTCCCTGTATCCTCCCGCCCTTCGGCAAAAAACTGCCGGTAAGACGGAAGGCGCAGAACTTTCTTGCTCTTGCTTGGTCTTGCCATAATGGGACTCCTTTTCTTATTCTCGTCCTTATCATACTCCGATTATTGATATATGTCAATAACTTTTCCCTTTGGATTTTACTTTTTTCTTTCCTTTTATAAAGAAGATAAAGATCAGCGCACTGACTCCCATCAACATCGGATAAAACGTGTAGGGAACGATCTCCACCGGCGAAAGTTCCGTGAAGCTGGCTGCCAGAAGGATCTGTGCGCCGTAAGGGATCAACCCCTGTCCCACAGAAGCGAAAATATCCAGGAGGGAAGCTGTCCTCTTAGCGGAAATCCCGTACTCATCGCTGATCTCCTTAGCGATGGGACCTGCCATCACAATAGCGATGGTATTGTTGGCAGTCGCCATATCTACCAGAAGCGTCAGCACAGCGATACCAAACTCACCTCCGGTTTCCCCCTTGATCTTTCTCCGGATAAAGGATAGGAGATAGTCAATTCCCCCATTATTTTTTACCAAAGCGACAATACATGCCACCACAATGGAAATCACGGTAATAT
Source organism: Candidatus Limivivens merdigallinarum (assembly GCA_018713105.1). Classification (GTDB taxonomy): domain Bacteria; phylum Bacillota; class Clostridia; order Lachnospirales; family Lachnospiraceae; genus Limivivens; species Limivivens merdigallinarum. Next base: position 20,402 of record DVFT01000012.1, read on the forward strand.
CATACATGCCGTTGATTCCGGAACCCATGCCTACGAACAGCTCCGGCAGGGCGATCGTCCCGGTAGCGACACCCACGATCAACGAGAGGATTGTTCCGCCGATCAGTATGATAAACACATTGACTCCCGCCAAGGCTCCAATCAATACCACCAGGTAGGGAAGGATCTGGAAAACATTGTACGCATAGCTTTCCTCCAAAACCACGTCCCGCCCCATAGTCATCACACCATAGAGTACCAGCGCCACAATAGCCGCAGGCAGCACGATCTTGAAATTTTCCCGGAACTTATCCTTCATCTCACAGCCCTGCGTCCTGGTCGCCGCAATGGTGGTGTCGGAAATCATGGACAGGTTATCCCCGAACATCGCCCCGCTCACTACTGCGCCCATACAGAGCACCATAGGAAATCCTGTCTTTTCGCTGATCCCCACGGCGATAGGCGCCAACGCGCTGATGGTTCCCATGCTCGTCCCCATGGACAGTGAAATAAAGCAGCCGATCAACATCAGCCCCATGACCGCCACCCCGGGCGGCAGGATCGAAAGACAGAAATTTACCGTGCTGTCCCTTCCCCCTGCCGCCGTCACTGCCCCGGAAAAAGCCCCGGCAGCCAAAAACACCAGGCACATAATAATCACATTTTCATCTCCCACTCCCTTGGCAGCCAGCTTCATTTTATCGTTGAAGCCCACATTCCTGTTCTGCAGAAAAGCCACAGACAGCGCCACCAGAAAAGCGGCGATCGCGGGGATATTGTTGAAATCCCCCGTAATGCCTCCTACTCCCAGGAATAATACCAGGAATACAATAATGGGAAGCAGCGCAGATGCCTTTCCTTGTTTCTCCATTTCTCTTTCCTCACTTTCTTCTGTACTGTTATCTATTATATCCCTATTTTCCCCTAATCGCCAGCTTATAATTGCCCGAAGAATTAATTTGTGCTATACTTGGTAGAAAAGACCAAAAAGAAAGAGGAATCAGCCATGAGATTACGCAAACACCTGTCAATAGGCGTAAAAAAGGCAGTCTCCTCCATTGTCCTGTCCGTCCTCTTCGGAGCGTTCAAACAACTTTCCGTTATGGACAGCAGAATGAAAGAGGAAGTTGCCTCCTGGGACGATGGAATCATCTATTGCCTGAAGGCTTCCAAGTCTGGCCCCACCCTGATCCTGCAGAAACAGGGGACTTCTATTTACCGTCTGAAGAGCGCCCCTCTCAGCTATCATGATATTATGATCCAATTTAAAAACATCGACACTGCTTTCAAGGTCCTCACCGGACAGATGGGGCTTGCAAAAGCCTACAGTGCGCATGCCTTCACGCTCCAGGGCGATATCCAGAAGACCATGTCCTTCTGCCGTTGTGCGGATCTGGCAGAAGGTTATCTGTTTCCCAAGGTTATGTCACGCAGGATTTTAAAGGAGGTTCCGAAGAAAGAACACTTCACCTTGACCGTTTATCTGAGGATCCTCATCGGGTTTCTAAACGGCAGCTGCCGTATGGTTCCCATGGTATCCAACGAGAAGCGCTGACCTGCAAATCCGGGAAACTTTCCGTACTTACAACAAACCACACCACGAACCTGCCGGATCCTCCGGCAGCCGTTTTGTAAAGGAGCAAAAACCTATGGATTCTTACTATGAATTTCAAAGCAGCGCCAAAATCCTATCTGGAAGCAATGCGCTGGAAAATATCCCTTCCGAACTGGAAAACCTGAACGTAAAACGTCCAATCCTTCTGTCAGACGGAGTCCTCTCCAAGATCGGAACCCTTCAGATCGTGGAGGAAGCCCTGAATGTCGGGGGAATCGAACCCGCCTATATTGTCACCGATATCCCCGCCGACTCCTCCTCTGAGGTAGTCAACCGAATCGCACGTATTTATCACAGCTACCGCTGTGACGGCATCATTGCTGTGGGCGGCGGCTCCGTCATCGACACCGCGAAAGGAGTCCGGATGCTGCTGTCCCAGGATGTCACCGACATCATGGAGCTGATGGGCTGTGAAGGAATCCCGCGCGGGCACATGATTCCCTTCCTCATTGTCCCGACCACCTCAGGTACCGGCTCGGAATCTACCCTTGTTGCTGTGATCAAAGACAAGCAGCGAAAAATCAAGATGGAATTTATCTCCTATTATCTGCAGCCGGATGTTGCCATCCTGGATCCCAGGATGACCCGCACCCTTCCTCCCCGCATGACTGCCTCCACCGGCATGGACGCTCTCTGCCACGCCATCGAGGCATACTCCTGCCTGCAGAAAAATCCTTTGAGCGATGCCCATGCCACAGCTGCGATCGCCATGATCCGGGAAAACCTCTTCCGTGCTGTCCGCCATGGGCATAATGACCAGGCACGGCTGGCGATGGCGAACGCTTCCCTGATGGCCGGAGCCGCCTTTTCCAATTCCATGGTGGGCATCGTCCACGCCATCGGCCATGCCCTGGGCGGCGTCTGCCACGTTCCCCACGGGGATGCCATGAGCGTCCTTCTCCCTGTCTGCATGGCTTATAACCTGGATACCTGCGGGGAAGACTATGGGAAGCTCCTCCTTTACCTTGGAGGCGACGAGCTCTATGCCTCCACCCCCAGGGAAAAGCGGGCAAAAAAATCCATTTCCATTGTCCGGAAAATGTGCCTGGAGCTGAACCGCATCTGCGGCCTTCCACTCACACTCCAAGACCTGCGTGTAAATCCTGCCGACTTTGGGCAGGTTGCCGAGACGGCGCTAAACGACGGCGCCATGATCGTCAATCCCAAGAAAGCAGACAAAAAGGACGTGCTTCGGATTCTGGACAAGGCATACGGCAAGTGAGAAACCTCTCTCTTCTATAAAAAACAGGACCTCCTGCTCCTTACAGAGTTGGAAGTCCTGTTTTTTTATAAATCGCGCCTTATTTCTTTACGGTCAAAAGGTTCGTCATGCTCTCAAGGCTGATCAGAAGCGTAGACGCATTGTGAAGCAGGGCCGACAGAGCAGGCGGAAGGATTCCTCCCACGCCCAACAGGATCAGGCTCAGGTTAAAGGCAATGACAAAACGGTAATTCCGGTTGATCCGTTTCAGCAATCCGGTACTGATTTCCCGCAAGGTGAGAAGCTTTCGCAGGTCATTGGCTGAAATGGTGATATCCGCGATCTCCCTTGCCAATTCCGCGCCCTCACTGATGGCGATTCCGGCATTTGCGGCGGACAGAGCCGGCGAGTCGTTGATCCCGTCCCCGATCATGATCACCTGATTGCCGGCTTGCTTCTCCTGCTCCACGAAACGCGCCTTGTCCTCCGGAAGCACCTCGGAATAATAGGCGTCCACGCCTACCTTTTCCGCCACGGCTCTCGCCGTGCGCTCGCTGTCGCCGGTCATCATGACCACCTTCCGAAAGCCCAGGTCATGGAGTGCTGCCACCACATCCCTTGCCTCTTCCCGCAGAGGATCCTCGATGCAGATCACCGCTGCCAGCTCTCCGCCAATGGCAAGGTACAGATGGGAGTATTCGGTCTTCAAGCCGTCATAGACCGCCTCTTCTCCCTCCGGGATCCGGCAGCCTTCGTCCTCAAAGACAAAATGGCGGCTTCCAATGACTACCCGTTCCTCTCCGATCCTGCTGGCAATTCCATGTGCCACGATATACTCCACCTTCGTGTGCATCTCATTGTGCTCCAGCCCCTTCTCCTTTGCCTTTCGGACCACAGCCGCCGCCATGGAATGTGGAAAATGTTCTTCCAGGCATGCCGCAATCCGAAGCATCTCATCCCGGTCTCTTCCCCGGAAAGTCACCACATCCGCAACCGACGGCTTTGCTTCGGTGAGCGTCCCGGTTTTGTCAAAGACGATGGTGGACGCCTCCGCCACAGCCTCCAGATATTTGCCGCCCTTTACAGTGATGTCATTGCCCGCTGCCTCCCGCATGGCAGAGAGCACAGCCAACGGCATGGACAGTTTCAAAGCGCAGGAAAAATCCACCATCAGGATGGACAGTGCCTTGGTCACATTCCTGGTGAGAAGGTAGGTCAAAACCGTTCCGCCTAAACTCCAGGGAACCAGGGCATCTGCCAGTGTCGCAGCCCTGCCTTCCAGATTGGATTTCAGTTTCTCGGAATCTTCAATCATGTTCACGATCCGCTCATATCTGGTGGAGCCTGCCGCCTTTTTCACCCGAAGGGTGATCTCACCTTCTTCCACCACAGTCCCGGCATACACGTATCCGCCGACCCCTTTTTTCACCGGGATCGATTCGCCGGTCATGGAAGCCTGGTTGACCATTGCCTCCCCTTCCTCTACTTCCCCATCCAGCGGAATCAGATTGCCCATATGTACGACGACCAGGTCTCCTTCTGAAATCCCGGAGATGGGAACCAGTACCTCCGTACCGTCCACCTTCTGCCATACCTTCTCCACATGGAGGGACATGCTTCTTGCCAGGTCCGCCACCGATTTCTTGTGGGTCCACTCCTCCAGAAGCTCTCCGATTCCCAGCAGGAACATCACAGACCCTGCGGTATTGAAATCTCCCCGGAGCATGGAGACTCCGATTGCCGTAGCGTCCAGCACCTCCACCTTAAGCTGCCCCCGAAGGAGGCTTCTGATCCCTCTGTACAGATATTTCACCGCCTGAATCCCCGTATAAATACAGCGCAGCGGAGCCGGAAGAAACGCCCTGGTAACAATGCGGACTGCTACCCGCCCGATCAGCTTCTCCTTATACTGCTGGCTGACTTTCCTGGATTGGTTCTCGGGAACTTTTTGAAGCGCCGCTTCATCCTCCGGGTGAAATCGGCGGATTGCTTCTATCAGTTCCTGCCTGTCTCCCCGATAGCAGATGGCGACTCCCGCCGTGCGCTCATAGACCTTTACCTTCTCCACACCCGGCAGCCCGCCAAAATAATACAACGCAAAATCCGCTTCCCTTGAAGTCAGCTTCTGTTTTGCCAGATGGATGCGGATCCGTCCTTTGATTTCATGTTTTATGTAACATTTCATTGTAATCTCCTATCTGTCTTTAAGACATGTGAAACCGCCTGGAATACTTCCAGGCGGTCTCCTTCCGGTTTATTCTGCATCCTCAGAAGCTTCCGTCTCCTTCTCTTCGTCATCCACTTCTTCCCTGCAAGCCTCTTCCCTGCGCTTTTCATTGATCTCTTCAGCCTCCGCCAAAATATCCTCTGCATTCTCCTGGATATTCGTCACTGTCGTCATCACTGCCTCTTTCGCCCGCAGGCCAGCCGCTGCACAGTGCACATAAACCTTCTTGGCATCCTTGCTTCCAAGAATCTTCATGCCCGCCGTTCCAAAGAGAACACCGCCTGCAAAAAGTCCGATTTTCTTTAAGTCAAACATTTCGATTCCTCCTTGTCATTTATGTTTATATCCGGTGTAAAAAGTCATTGCCAGGCAAAACAACATTGCCCAAGCCCAAAATCTATGCTTCTTCATAGGTCTCACTTCCTTTTCTTGCCGTGATGTCTTTGATTTATCATACTAATGTTTTCTCTGCCATTAGTCAATCATAACCGTCCTTATTGAGAATTTTTCTCAACAACGCTCTTATATACCAGATAGCCAGCAGATTTTACGGCTTGCTTCAATTCTTCCAGGGGAATGTCCTGCTTCATCCGAACCACTGCTTTTCCCTCCATCAGGTCTGCCGTTGCCCACACCCCCTCCAATTCGTTCAAAGCGTTTTCCACACGGTTTACACAGTTGCCGCAGGTCATGCCGTCGATATAGAGGATCTGCTTCACCGGATAGTGGGACGGATCCCGATCCTTCACCTTGTTCTTTTTCACCGACTTTCCTCCCGAGGCTCCGCAGCAGCCTGAGGACAATTTTTTGCAGTAACTCTTGATCCCGAAAATTGCAATCAAAAGAATCAAAATGCAGATAATCACTGTTGCCATACTTCCTCTTCCTCCTTTTTCACCAGCATACATGCCTTTTCCCGGGTCAACACTCCCAGATCCTCCAGCATGTTCACCATCCGGTAGACCGTCGCCACCCCGATCTTCGGATCCCGCTTCAAAGCTTCATAACAAATGTCCTTGCAGCTCCCCCATTGACCGTCAAAAATCACATCCAGAATAATTCTCCTCTGCTTCGTGATACGGTTCCCATTTTCCCTTAATTTTTCGATCACCTGTTTTTTATTCCACATCCGCCTTCTCCTTTGTGTCCATGTTAGTTCCTTCTAACTATATAAGATTAGCACTGACTAATTCACTTGTCAAGAGAAAAACGCATGCGTAAATTTTCTGTAAACATGGAAGAAACAAAACGCCTCTGCAGGCTGCATATACACAATCCTGCAGAGGCGTTTTGTTCTCTATTTCTCTTTTTGTTTCTCTCTTCTATACGGTTATCTCGTCCTCTTCCAGCAGCCGGAGCCCTGCGGTACTGGTCACCGGCAGCGAGAACACGATCGCCTGGGCTTTGGTATTGATCCCTGCCTGGCTCATAATGGCTTTCATGATTCCGTGCTTTTTTTCCGTTTTGGTCACAATCAGAATCACTTCTTTTTCGGAGACCAGGGAGACTCCTAAGAATTTCTCCGCACGTTTCATTCCAACGCCTTTTGCATGGAGCATCGTCCCTCCTACCGCTCCGCTTTCTCTCGCCGCATCCATGACCATCTCATTATAGCCCTGGTTTGCGATCACAATGAGGACCTCGTGTGTCGTCTCCTTCAAAACTGACTCATCTCCTTTCTCAAAATTCTGATTTTCCGTCAGAAACAAAAGCTCCCGTTTCCCGCCGATGCTGCTTAACGGTACCGTAAAGACAATTCCGGTTCCGGGAACATCGATCTTCAACTCCCGCTCAAGCCCTTTCTTCACATCTTTCCAGACAGAACCTGTGACGATACTGATCATCACCACTTTTTCCGCGCTCTCAAGGCCTAAGTAATCCAGAACCTCGCTGTTTGCAGTTCCCCTTGCCAGTGCCAAGAAGCTGACCTCTATCCGATTTTTTTGATAAAACTCCAGGAAATCATCTCCGGATTTTCGGTTGACTACCGTCGCCATCAAATACACTTCACTCATATGCATATCCCCTTTTACAAGTTCATGTAACTATGCAAAACCAATCTCGAACACAATCCTGATCGGCCCTGAACAATTACAAATCGATAATGGAGTCATCTTCATACATATCCAAACCGGGAACCGCTTCCGCAGTCTTCTCTCCCAGGGATTTCTTCTCCTGAAGCTTGAAGATCAGACCGATCACCTGAATGGTGATCAACGGCGTCATCGCCACCATCGCCACCACACCAAAAGCATCTGAAACGATATCTCCTCCCACTGACATGCAGGCGCCAATCGCAAAGGGAAGCAAAAACGTCGCCGTCATCGGTCCGGATGCCACTCCGCCTGAGTCAAAGGCAATGGCTGTAAAAATCTTCGGCACAAAAAAGGATAAAAGGATCGCAACCCCATAACCAGGGATCAGCAGATACAAAATAGAACTTCCGGTCAATACCCGAAACATTGCCAGACCTACCGACACTGCCACACTGATGGACAAGCCTGTCCGGATCAGTGAACCGGAAATCACCCCGTCCGTTACCTCCTCCACCTGTTTGGTCAGCACATGAACCGCCGGCTCCGCCATAACGATGAAATATCCGATTACCATACCGATGGGAATAATGATCCACCGATAGGGCAGCGAAGCAATGATCTGTCCCAGATAATTCCCTGCAGGCATGAAGCCCACGTTGACGCCGGTCAGAAACAGCACAAGCCCCAGATAGGTGTAGATGAGACCTACCAGTATTTTGATCAGGTTCTTCTTGGAAAGCTTCAGGAGGAAAACCTGAAAGATACCGAATGCCACAACGATGGGAAGCAGGGATCCCGCAATCTCAATCATGTATTCAGGCAACGCCTCCAGAAAGATCCGCCCCAGCTCTATGGAGTCTTCCACCTCTGTGATCGTTCCCAGAGCGTAATAGCCTCCGTCTGATTTGTAAATGATTCCAAGGATCAGTACGGCAAGGATCGGTCCGATGGAGCACAGCGCCACCAGCCCGAAGCTGTCATCCGCAGCGTGCTTGTCATTTCGGATCGAAGAAATACCGATCCCCAACGCCATGATGAACGGAACCGTCATCGGTCCGGTCGTCACGCCGCCGGAGTCAAATGCCACTGCCAGGAAACTTTTGGGTGTAAAAAAAGCGAGAAGAAATACGACCGCGTAAAATACGACCAACATAGTGGGAAGGGAAATGCTGAACAAGATTCTGCAAAATGCCACCACCAGAAAGATACCGACCCCCACAGCCACTGCCAGAATAAGGACTATGTTCGGCACAGAAGGAACCTGCTCCGCCAATACCTGCAGATCCGGTTCCGATATTGTGATAATGAAACCTAAAATGAAGCCCAGCACTCCCATTACCCAAAGCTTTTTGGATTTTGTCATGCTGCTTCCTACCTTTTCTCCCATGGGAGTCATGGACATCTCTGCTCCCATCGTAAATAAAACCATACCCATAACCAGCAAAACCGCACCGATGATAAATTCCAGCATAATCCCGGACGAAACCGGAGCTATGGTGAAACACAGCACCATCACAATCATGATGATCGGAAGTACGGAGCTCACCGCTTCTTTCAGCTTGTCTTTGAGCATCCGCGCAAGTTCCTCCTTGTGCTGGCTGGCTTCTCTCAAAAAAGTCTGTCTTCTATTCACTCAACTCTCCTTTCTGTGTGTAATGATCCTGCTGCCGTTGTCCCAGATATAACAAAAAAAGCGGGTGATGGGAATCGAACCCACGTGTCCAGCTTGGAAGGCTGGTGTTCTACCATTGAACTACACCCGCATAAAAAATATTATTCTGTTTTCAACACGATAGATCATACCATAATAGGGGTTGAATTGTCAACCCCTATTTACAATTTTTACATTCCCATCCAGACACGAAGCAGCTCCATCCAGATCTCACACTCCTTCTGTACGCCTCTGCCGTCAGCGCTCATCGTAAGCTTAGATGCCGTACCGAGACCATGGGGTCCTTTCTCAAAGAGATGGAACTCCACGGGGATTCCCTTTTCCCGAAGGGCTTTTGCGAACAGCAGGGAATTTTCCACCGGCACGGTCCCGTCCTCGAAGGTATGCCAGAGGAAGGTTCTGGGGGTATCCTGAGTCACCTGTTTCTCCAGGGAAAGTTTTTCGAGCAGCTGCTTGTCAGGATCATCTCCCAGAAGGTTCTCAAAGCTTCCCCGGTGTGCAAACATCCCTGAGGTGATGACCGGATAGCTCAGGATCAGCCCGTTGGGCTTCAGCATATCCGGCGAGGTGAGAAGCTTTCCTGCCAGGAAGGGCTGCTTCCAGAATACGCCAAGGCTTGCCGCCAAATGCCCTCCCGCTGAGGATCCCTGAATGTAGATCCGTTCCGGATCTATGTACCACTCTGCTGCATGCTCCCGGATCAGCTTGATGGACGCTGCTGCCTGCAGAAGCGCTGTGGGATAGCGATGGGGAGCCACGCTGTAGCGGAGAACCGCGCAGTGGCAGCCTGTTGCCATCAGCTTCAGGGCAATCCCTTCCGCTTCCCGATCCGAGGTCATCTCATAGCCCCCGCCGGGACAGATGAGTACCATGGGTCTTAACAGCCCGTCATAAAGCTCTCTGGAATTGTCCAAAAGATATAGAAAAAGTCCCGCTTCCGCACCGGATTCCGGCGCCTGTATTTTTATTTCTTCGCATCGCATAGCTTCGTTTCCTCCGTTTCTCCGTCTCTTTCTTCCTGCTTGATCTCCCAGTGGATCAGAAACGTCAGGCTTGCCCTCAGCGCAATGATCCCTGCCACCAGAAGGATCTCCTTCCACTCCCTCACCACCACGGTCCTCAAAATCTCGCTGCCCATCTTGAATTCCAATCCCATGGCAAGCCCCTTTGCCAGAAAAATTTTCGTCTCATGGGAACGATGGGTATATTTCCAAAAACTCCGGATGCCGCTGTAGATAATGACCACAACGCCGATAAATTCAAAAATTACGATTGCCAGATTTGCTACATTTTCCAGGATTTGCTCCAGCATGCCGATCAGCTGCTCCATCATGTTTCTCCTTCCGGAATGTCTTTCCTAAGTTTTCCGGCAGTTTTCTCCTACCGGAACATTTTTTTAACGGCAGTCTTTCCTCTCAGGTCAGCGATTCTGCCGAAATCACCATCTGTATTTCATTGTGGTAAGAACCATCCTTTAGGCGGAATGCTCTAGGGATCCGTCCCGTCTCCACAAATCCCAGCTTTTCATACACATGCCTTGCCGTCAGATTCTCCTCATCCACTCCCAGTTCCACCTGCGTAAACCCAAGCTCCTTGGCATACTTGAGAATCTCCCTTGCCATAGCACTTCCAAGTCCCAGCCCCCATGCCTTCTTCTGGATGGAGATCCCAAAACTTCCCCGATGCCGGTACTTGTACTGCCCTCCCACAGGAGTCAGGCTTGTGACAGCGACCATCTCCCCGTCCAGCCATGCCGTGAGAAACAGCCTCCCCGCATCCTCCCGGAAATCCTCCAGGAATTCTTTCTCCTCTTCCACGGTCAGGTGGATCTCCTCCGGATATCTTACCAGAAAGTCCGTCTCCCCTGCCGTCTGTTTCATATGGAAAAGCACTGCCTCTGCATCCTCAGGCATCGGATTTTTCAGCACTGCCTTCCTTCCATCCTTCAAACTCAATTGCGTTTCTTCTATTATCATGCCGCTTTTCCCTCCGTTTTAATCCCCCTCACTGCAATTTGCCGCATCAATGGCCAGCACAAGGAGCAGCGCCGGAACCTCATCCTGGGGATCCTCAATGTCGATCACATAGGTATCTCCCCAGCTAAGCACCTCCTTGGAAATATGGATCATACTCCTGCACCCGGCGTAGACGTCGTAGTTCCATCCCAGAAAATCTCCCTCCACTCTCCAATCCAGGTAATCCACCTCATATTTCGGCCGAAAGAGCGTGAATTTCTTCTCGATCCTTCCCACCGTCTGCCCGTTTATCTCAATCTCAAACGCCGGAAGGAAGGCCAGCAGCTTCTCTTTCACCAGGCCGATCTCGTTATCATACCGGTCGTAGACGTGCAGCTGATGCCCTAGTGAGAAGAACTCCGCCTTCACAAAATAATTCGGTTCCCCGTTTTCATCGTATACGTCAAAGGTGTCCGTCCAGGAAAACACCCTCTGCTTGATCAATAATTTCATCGTTCTTTCCCATCCTTTCTCTCACGCTCTCTCTGCCCGGTTCTTCCCGGCAAGTGTTCTTCTGTTTTCTCTGCCGGGTTCCCCCAGCAGGCGTTTTTCCGCACTCTCTGACTGGTTTCCCCGCAAGCGTTCTTCTGCCTTCTCTGACTGGTTTCCATAACAGACGTTCTTCTGCTTTCCCGTCTGATTTCTTTTCAAACTCCTCTTCCGTCTCAGCTTTGAAAGCCCTGCTTCGGGAAATCATAACGCAGGAACGCGCAGTTCTTCACACCAAACCGTGCGAATTCCTCATTGGTCATATCGTAAAAATATGAATGTACTGCCCTGGCAATCCCGTTGTGTGCCACCAGGAGGTATGTCTTGTGATCTGCCTCCTTTCGGATATCATCCAGGAGACCATAAATCCTGTGGCAAAGCTTCAGCATGGATTCACCGCCCTCATAGCTGTTGATAAAGTTCATCTTAGCCTGGTAAAATTCTTTCCCATCCCTTGCTGTGGATTCATATTTCCCAAAATTCTGTTCCTTAAGGCGGATCTCCATCCTCCTTGGAATTCCTGTGATCTCTGAGATATGGCGTGCCGTCTCCGCCGCCCGTACCAGGGGAGAGTAGAGGATCTCATCAATCACAAGCCCTTCCTCCAAAAGTTTCCTGCCAAGCTCCTTGGCCTGCTGATGTCCCAGCGCTGTCAGCTCAATATCGGTAGCCCCGCAGATCTTGTTTTCCACATTCCAGATGGTCTGACCGTGGCGGGTAAAATATAGATGTGCCATCTAAGTTTCTCCTTTCCCTGCTGCATTCAAAATCCGAATCGTCTTTTCATCTCTTCCATATTACCACACTCCATCCTTTTCCTCAAATCTCTGCCAATACCTCCTCAAAAAAACGCAAGAATCCTTCTTCCACCGCCACCTGATCCAGCCGTCCCTCCTCCAGATCGTAGAAATATCTGCCGGTCTTTAAATCCAGGGAAAGGGAATCAATGGGAAAGCCTGCCTTCCGTTTCTCATGGGGTTTGGAAGAGATGAGAAAGGGTTCGCTTTCCATATCCGGACGCATAGCCTCGTAGCGATGCTCCCCATCCAGCACCAGGCAGATGGCGTTCCGGTACCTGGCTGTAAGATTCCCGTACTTCTTCGCCAGGGCAGAATAATGCTCCAGCATCTCCTCGTCGGTGAGATACTTCCCCCCAATGGTGCGCACATGGATTCCCGGCTGATCCTCCTCCGGCACGTCGTCAAAGTACAGCCCGGAATCGCAGGAAAAAACGGGAATCCGGAACGCTTCATAATACGCCAGCGCCTTTAAGCGTGCATTCTCAAGGGCTGTGGTTCCAGTCTCCGGGACGGACGGAATCTCCCGGTTCAAGTCGTTGAGCCCGATCAGCTGGATCGGAAGGCTTTTCAGCCGATTTCGCATGGCTGCAAGCTTGCCTGGATTTCCCGTGCCGTAGAGGAGACGGAGAGGCAGGTAGGAATGATTCTTCATTGCTTTTGCTCCTTTCAAACCGTTGCTGATCCAATCGTATTCCTGCAGGGCAGACCGATTGGAACCGTCTTTTCAGGCTCCTATTATACCATAATAAAACGCTTCAGGCGAACATTTCTGCTCTTTTGGTTTCCGGCAGCTTTTATGACAATTCTGTCACCAAAAAATTCATCCCACAGTCACTTTCCACCTGTATAATATCCTTAAAAGCAGAACGCAAGATCAAAGAGAAGGGAGTCACTGCACATGGAACTCTTACGATGTGAACATATTACCAAAATCTACGGCAAAGGAGCTGCTGCCGTCAAGGCGCTGAACGACGTCTCCTTTCGGGTGGAGCAGGGAGAGTTTGTCTCCATTGTCGGTCCCTCCGGGAGTGGGAAATCCACACTGCTCCACATCCTGGGCGGCGTGGACAAACCTACCGAGGGAAAGGTTTTCGTTGGAAACACGGATATCCACACCCTCAATGAAGATAAGCTTGCCATTTTCCGCAGGAGGCAGATCGGCCTGGTGTACCAGTTCTACAATCTGCTCCCGGTGCTGAACGTGGAAGAAAATATCCTGCTCCCCCACTTGCTGGACGGCAGGCCGGCGAACAAGGAGCGCCTGGAAAAGATCCTTTCCCAGATGGGTCTTAGCGCCCAGCGCCACCATCTTCCAAGCCAGCTCTCCGGCGGGCAGCAGCAGAGAGTGTCCATCGGGCGCGCCCTTTTTAACCATCCGGCGATTCTGCTGGCGGACGAACCCACCGGCAATCTGGACCGGAAAAACAGCGAAGAGATCATCCGTCTTTTGATGGAGTCCAACCGCAGCCAGAAACAGACTTTGATCCTGATCACCCACGATGAGAGCATCGCCCTCAAGGCAGACCGGATGCTCTGCATCGAGGATGGAAGGATCATCCGGGATGAGCGCATCCGCATCATGAAGGAGGAGATCCGATGAAGAACCGCATTGTCTGGCGTGTCACCCGTCGTTATATGAAACAGAACAAAAAGAGGACCTTCACAGCGTTCCTGGGGATCCTTTTTATGGTAGTACTGATGACCTGCGTCTTCGTGGGAAAGGATACTGCCATCGCTTATCTCCGGCAGGTCGCCTCCCAAAAGGATGGCAAATGGCAGGTCAGCATGTACGGCATCACCCAAAAGGAGCTTTCCAAGGTGCAGTCCCTTCCCTATGTGGCAGAAACCGCCGTCTCCATGGACTTGGGATATACGTCTCTTGCGGAGTCAAAAAATCCGCTGCGTCCCTATCTCTTTGTCAAAGCTTATACTGCTCTTTGCTTTGACTGGATGAACATCCATCTGAAGGAAGGACGCCTGCCGGAACATGAGGGCGAGCTTTTGATCAGTGAAAGCATCCTGGACGACGGAGCTGATCTGGGGATCGGCGATACCATAGATGCTGACTTTTTCCAGAGAACCATTACGGGACTATCTTCTGGAGGAAGCAAAACGATTTTCCCCTTCTACGGAATCGAAGTGACACCCGGCGAAACCGTCTCTGTCCCCCAGAACTTTCCATATTATGGAAAAAACGATTCTTTCCGGGAAAATCAGACGCCTTCTGGAAAAAGCGCATCCTACCAGATTGTTGGGATCATGGAAGCGCCTTCCTTCGAGACAAAGGATGGCGCCGGGTATCCGGCTCTTACCCTTCTTTCGGATACCGCCGTTTCCTCACTTTCCACCTTTAATCTGTCCCTCACCATGGATCTTTCCAGGCTGCCTTCCCAGTATTCCCAGGAGCTTCGTTCCATCGCTTCGGACTGTGAGATCGACTTCAACAATTATCTGCTCATTTTCTCCGGGGATTCCTCGGATTCCACGCTGAATCTGGTGGTGATCTTCCTGCAGGTCTTTTTTGCCCTGATCATCATGGGCGCTTCCGTCCTTTTGATCTGCAACGTATTCCGGCTGTCCTACCTGGAGAGAAGCCGTTACCTGGGGATGCTCGCTTCGGTGGGAGCTACCCGGAGACAGAAGCGAAGCAGCGTTTACTACGAAGCATTCTCCCTGCTGCTTGCAGCCCTTCCCCTTGGCATCTTCTTAGGGATTGGGGTTGTGGAGCTTGGGATGCTGCTTCTGAATCCCTTCCTTGGGAAAATCCTGATGCTCTCCGACTACCTGGCAGAGGGAGCGATCCCCCTTGCCATCTCACCCGGAGCCATTGCTTTGATCCTCCTGCTTTCTTCCGCTACGGTGCTGATTTCTGCCTTTTTGCCCGCCAGAAGGATCGCCAAAACCGGTCCCATCGAATGTATCCGCCAGGATACGGATCTTCGCCGCCAACCTGCCAGAACCAGTTTTTTCCTGATCCGCCGTCTCAAAGTCGAAGGAATGCTTGCCGTCAATACCCTGCGCCGCCAGAAAAAAAGTTCCAGAGCAATGGTGTCGGCAGCCTCCGTCTTCATGACCCTTATGGTGGTCACCTCCTTCGGCGCTTCCTCTCTCCTTCGGATCGCCCACACGAAACTTGACAGCTCCGGCGCCGCCGTTGGGACGGATCTTAAAAGCTGGGATTATCTGGCGGTGGGAGACAACAGCGAGGAGATTCACGCCCTGACGGATGAACTCCAGAGTTCCAAGGAGACGGACACTCTTCGTCTCTGGTATACCGGAACCTTCCTAGGACTGGTGGACGGCAACGTCTACAGCCAGGAGTTTTGGGACGCCTACCACGATATCTTTAACCTCTACTACCGCAGGACGCTGAGTGAGGAGGAGTTTGCTTCCCTGGCGATGACCTCTGAAAAAGTCATCAATCTTCTGGCAGTGGATTCAGAGACTCTGGATGCCCTGGCGAAAGATGCCGGCGCCGATCCTGACCTTCTCCATAATGCAGAATCTCCCTCCGCTTTGATCGTCAATGAGGGAGAACTGTCCACCGATACGGTAAGGGTCTGGCAGATGACGCCGGAGCATTACCGTTTCTACCACATAGAACCCATGACCAGCCTTAAAACAGGGAAAAAGCTGGATCTGCGCCTGACCTCCGGAACAACGGAGGAGACAGCAAATCTTGAAGTTACTGCGGCAGGCTTTTTGACAAAACAGCAGATTTCCCAATACGCTGGGTTGAGCAGCGACTATCTGTGGCTGATCATAGGACCTGAGACCTGCCAGAAAATCCTGGATATCACTAAAAATGAAGAAGGGATCTCTCCCGGAATCAGTGCCAATCTCTATATCCGGCTAAAGTCCAATGCCTCCGGCCTTTCCAGACGCCTGGATGACCTTAGCTCGGATTCTGCTTCCGGTTCCGATTCCATGATTGTATTGCCGGTCTATCTGACCCAGGATTTTTCCGGCGCGCTCTATACCATCATCCAGGTGCTTCTGATCTGCTTCGTTGTCCTGACCTCCGTCATCTGCCTCCTGAACCTCTACAATTCCATCTCTGGACGGATGACGGAACGGAAACGGGAGTTCGCCATCCTGCTGTCCGTCGGCATGACCAAAAAACAACTGAAAAAAATGCTTCTGGCAGAATCTTGGGGAATCCTGCTGCAAAGCCTTCTTTTGACTGCCATCGCTTCCGCTTTCTGCATTTTCCTGATACGTGAATGCCTCACCCGGATTTTTGGAAACATCGTCCTTCCCCTGCCCCTGCCCGCTTTCTCAGCGTCTTTCCTAATCACGCTTCTGGCAGTCTTCTTGATTACGCGGTACAGCTTTTTCAGGCAGAACTATTCGAATCTTCTTGAAGAGCTGCGCAGGGAAAGTGTATAATAGATAACAGCTCAGCCTTGCTGAACTGCTGCTATTATAGTAACCATAAATGAACAAGTGATGGATCGATCGAGGTACCAATATGACCATATGGATTGTGGAGGATGACGAAGTCATCCTTGAAGGATTGAACTATTCCCTGATGCAGGAAGGGTACGACACCATTTCCAGCTCCACTGTCAAAGAAGCGCTCGCCTTTCTTGAGACTCAGACGCCTTTTGACTTCTGCCTTCTGGATCTTGTGCTGCCGGACGGCTCCGGATATGAAATCTGCCGTGCCATCCGCGCAAGAAGTCAGGTTCCCATTCTCTTTCTCACTGCCTGCAGTGACGAGGTGAATACGGTCATGGCTCTGGAGCAGGGAGCCGACGACTATATTTCCAAGCCCTTCCATGTGAGGGAGCTCCTGGCGCGCATGAAGGCGATCCTCCGCCGGACCCAAGCCGCCGGCAGCTCCTCCATCGTGACGGTGGGCGCCAACCAGGTCAATACCCTGACCGGAAAGGTGTACCGGGATCGACAGGAAGTGATCCTGACAGCCACAGAATACAAGCTTTTGCTGGTGTTTTTGAACCACCGGGGACAGAATCTGTCCCGCCAGCAGATCCTGGACTGTCTGTGGGATGCGGGCGGAGATTTCGTGAACGACAATACCCTGACCGTCTATGTCAAGCGGCTGCGCCAAAAACTGGACGACAGGGAAGACAACCAGCTGATCCGCACCGTCCGCGGGATCGGCTACCGGATGGAAGGGTAAAGGAGAGAAAAGCCAATGGAAGTCCTCTTACAGCTTTGTGCCGTTCTAGCCGCAGCCTTGGTCTGCCTTCTCTCAGGAAGCCTCTCGGTGTCCTGCATTGCCCTTTCTGTCTGCATTTTCTGTCTGATCGGGATTTCCGCCGTCTTCCGCCTGATGATGCGGCAGCGGATCCAGACCCTGATATCCTATCTCATGCACGTACAGGACAGTCTGGAACTCCCTGATCTTACAAAATGCCGGGAAGATTCCCTTGGAATCCTCCACAGCGAGATCTACAAGCTGGTGGTTCTCCTGAATGAGCAAAGCCAGGAGGCAAGCAAAGGACGCCGTTATCTGGCGGATATGCTTTCCAATATCTCCCATCAGCTGAAGACTCCTCTGGCAGGGATCACGCTTCTCGCCGATCTTTTGAAAAATCCCAGCCTTCCTGCCGAAAAGCGCGCAGAATTCGCCGAAAAGATCAATTCCCAGGCTGACCGTGCCTCCTGGCTGATCCGCAATCTTCTGGCTCTCTCCCAGCTGGAAGCAGGGGTGCTGAAGCTAAAGCCCGAATCCGTCCCGCCTGGTCGCCTTCTGTGCGATGCGGTTAAGCCTTTCGAGGTGATGGCGGAACTTAAGGGCGTGCATCTTGAACTCTCCGCATGGGAGGGGACGCCGGTCATTTGTGACCGCCAATGGACCGTGGAAGCTCTCTCAAACATCGTGAAGAACTGCCTGGAACATACTCCCAGCGGAGGAACCGTTACGGCTTCCCTGGAACAGAACAATTTTTCTACAAATTTTGTCATCCGTGACAACGGGGAAGGAATCAAAAAGGAGCAACTCCCCTATGTCTTCGACCGTTTCTATAAGGCTGACAACGCTGCCTTTAGCAGTGTCGGCATCGGGCTTTCCATGGCAAAGCAGATTTTCCTGCTCCAGAACGGGGACATCACGGTTTCCAGCAAGGAGGGATACGGCACTTCGTTTCTTGCAAAAATCTATACACACTGAAAAGACCTGAAAGAGGCAGGATATGCATTCTTTCAGGTCTTTCTGTACTTTATGTAAAAATAACTGCAGCAGGCTTGCTTTTATTTTTCTACCAATATCTGCTTACGGATACCGGGGTGGAATAATACAGGCTGGAAGTGATGATTCCGCTCTCGGAATTCGCCGCATGGACGATCTGTCCTCCGCCTATGTAAATGGCTACATGGTCAATACCGCCGGAACCATAGAATACCAAGTCGCCAGGCTGGATATTATCCAGACTCACATAGGTTCCACCAGCGGCCTGATCGGCTGCAACCCTGGCAATGCCGATTCCAAAATTTGCTAATACGGACTGGGTAAATCCAGAACAGTCTGCCCCGTTCGTTAGGCTGGTTCCTCCCCATTCATACGGATTTCCGATAAACTGTACCGCATAGTCCGCAATCTGCTGCCCCAAGCTATAGTCAGACGTGGACTCCGTGGCTGGTGCTTCCGTCTCGGGTACATAGTTCTCCGTTGTCGGCGCCTCCGTCTCGGGTACATAACCTTCCGTGGCCGGCGCTTCTGTCTCAGGCACATAGCTTTCCGTGGCCGGAGTTTCTGTCTCGGGGACATAGCTTTCTGTTTCCGGCGCTTCTGTCTCAGGCACGTAGCTTTCCGTGGCCGGCGCTTCTGTCTCAGGTACATAGCTTTCGGTCATCGGTGCTTCCGTTTCAGGTACATAGCTCTCCGTGGCCGGAGTTTCTGTCTCGGGGACATAGCTTTCCGTGGCCGGCGCTTCTGTCTCTGCCACATAGCTCTCCGTCTCAGATACAGCACTTTCCGTGGCCGGGGTCTCAGTGTACTCAGTGCTGGTGCTTTCCGCCTGCGCGGCGGTGCTCTCCTCAAAGCTCTGTTCCGCAGCCCTGCGTTCTTCCTCCTCCTGCGTGGTCTCTGCCACCGGATAGTAGGTGACTGCATCTACATAATAGGCATTGACATAGCCGTAGATCCCATCTTCCGTAACGACCGTCATCCATGCCCCATTGTCATACTCTACAATTTCCAGTTCATCTCCCAGATACGCGGAGGTGAGCACCGTACTTTCTTCATTGGGATTCAGACGGATATTCAGTTCCTGGGTCTGGATCCTCGCTACATCATATCCCACCGTCTGGGCAATGGCATCTGCCTCTTCACCGGTGGCAAAGTATTCCTTTTTAACATAACCGACCGCATTACCGGAATGAATTTTATACCAATCACCGGATTCCCCTTCAATGGTAGCAGCGCTGTTGTTGTAAATCTTTGCCACCACCTCACTGTCCATACTGTCTTCTTCACGGATATTGATGTAATCCTCACATTGAGCAAAGACCAGGTCACCAATCTCTGGACTGTTCTCTTCTTCCGCTGCCATTACCTGGACTCCCTGAAGGCTCAATACCATACAGCCCGCCAGGCAAAACGCTAATGTCTTCGTCACTTTTCCTTTCATCTTGGTTTCCTCTCTTGTTAATTATTACAAAATTGTTACATAGATTCTAAGCAATAATAGCATCCGAAACTGATTTCGTCAATGTTTTTCACAGTTTATTAACAATTTCCTTTACTCCCTTGCTTAGGGGCGCCCTGTATTCTTTTTTATTTCTATAGAAGTCACTCCTTCCGCTTTTCATCTTTCTTCCAAAATGCAGCCAGCATTACCGCTCCTACGATCAGCGCAACTGATTCTGAGACCATTCTGAGACTATCGTTGCCCAGAGGATATGCTCTGTCCCCACCATCTGTCGCAGGACAAACAGGAGGATAATATCCAGGGAACCTTTATGCAGTACAGAGAGGAGGAAAGGCTCCACTCCTCTTCCTGCAGCCTGAAAGACTGCAATAATCACAAAGGTCAGCGTATAGATTGGAACAGCGAGACAGAGAATCTGTAAAAATTCTGCTCCGTACCGGATTGTCTCCGAATCCCGGATAAAAATCCAGATCAGCTGTGTAGAAAAAATAAAGGAAATCGCCGTACATAGTAAGGAAAATCCTTCTGAAACCGCCGTGGAGATTCCCACTGCAGTCCACATTCTCTTCCGTCTTCCGGATGAATAACAATACGCCACAAGCGGCAGCATTCCCTGTGTTACTCCCTGGTTCACCGCATAGGCAAGCTGGTCGATCTTCCGGACAATCCCCAAACCAGCCACCGCCGCGCTTCCAAGAGCAGAGATCATGGAATTCAGGAAGCAGTTTGAGACCATGGCAAGGGCGACCATACAAAATCCCGGTATCCCACCCTTCACGATTTCTCCGAACAGCCTGCCGGTGTCCATTTTCCTCGCTTTCCTCTGCTTATCCAGTGTATTTTTCTGATGGGTATAAAGATAAATACCGAAATAGATCAGACCTATGGTATGGGGCAGGGCAGTTGCCATAGCCGCGCCTGCCACCTCGTTTCCAGGGGGAAGCAGTACAAACTTTAAAATTCTTAGACCTTGTCCTATCATTTATCTGAAAATCAATGGCCTACGCCATCACCACCATACATTCTTTCTCACAGAATGCGATTCCATACTTCATCATCTTTTTCATGCCGCGGCGTTTTAGTCCTTCTGCGTACTTCTTTTCTTCGATCTGGTTTAACGCTTCCGCGCACGCTGCCTCCAGGTTCCCATCATCTGCATACTTCAATTCAATGACCATTCCAACCCTCTCCGGTGTCTGGATGGAAATATCACTGTAGCCTTCCCCCGTCTCCGCATTGGATTTTACAAGCCAACTGTCCTGGCTGCGCAAAAACCCAAGCAGCATCCCGTGATAGAAGTTTTCTTTCATGTTCCTGCGTACTGCCGTGTCCCTCACGCTGATGGAATCCCACAGGTAATCGTTCAGCATTTCCTGGATCGTATTTATGTCTCCAGCTGGAAACGCCGCGCAGAAGCGATTGATCCTTGCAGAGTCAGCCTGGGTCGTTTCTTCAAACCAGTCTTTTACCAGTTCAATAAACAGCGCTTTTACCTCCCGGTTGGGCAATGCCAACTCCATTTTCTTTCCCGGCACCCTCCTGCGGCAGGTCAGGTACCCTGTGGAATAAAGGACACTCCAGATATTATCAATGGAATCCTCTACTTCCCTGTATGTCAATTCCTGACGGATGGGTTTTATGATGGTTCCACCGTTGATCAGCTGCTCAACCTCATTTCTTGTGCTTTGATTCGCTTTCTTCAGCAGGCGTCGGATCAGGTCGTTTCCGCTGGTGTTTGCCCAGTAATTTTCTGGTTCTGCGTCCTTATCTTTCAGTAATATTTGGGCATATTTTATGACATCCCATGGACAGTATACAGATGTATCTCCAAATTGATAGCCATCATACCAATCTCGGACCATATCATGGAAATCATCCAGTCCGTAATCATTCAAAAGTTCCATTACCTCATCTTCCGTAAATCCAAAACCATCACAGAAATATGGATCCGATATGGTCATTACATTTAAATTGTTAAGCCCCGTGAAGATACTTTCTTTGAAGATCCGCAAA
>DVFT01000110.1 GCA_018713105.1 Candidatus Limivivens merdigallinarum
CTTTTTCTTCAAACCATACTCATAGATATACAGCCAATCCTCCCTGAAATCCATCATTCTCGCCATATCCAGCGCACAATAGAGCACGATCTCTCTGGTATGCTCCCTGCAGTGTTCAAAGTAATACTTCACCCCTTCTTCCGTTTTCCCCAGTTCCATAGATGCTGCCAGAATGAAATTACAGAGTTCGTTGACCCTTTCCTGCGTCTCATACCTCTCATGGGAATACTCTCCCAGGCTTTTCAGCTTTGTCATTTCGTTCTCAGCCAGCCTTTTCGCCTCCTCGATGGCAGCGGACTTCAGCTCGTCTGTTGTCAGCAGGGACAGCAGCGTGAGCTCTTGATAACAATGAAGGGACTCCCTGCTAAGCCCACCTGACACGGCGTCCGCAATCAGCTCAGCGATTGCTTCCCTGGAATTTCCTGTCTGCAGGGTTTTCTCCGCCAGCAGCCGATACAGCGCTGGCTGTTCCCAGCCGATGGAACGGAACGGGTCGTCTGTGGAAAACAGATAGTAACTGCAGGCATAGCAGATCATCCGGTACAGATCTCCCAACAGCCCGACTGCCTCCGCATAGTGTTCATTTTCCGGCGAAATGTCCGCCAACTCCTTGATGTATCCTTTGACCAGAAATCTCCACTTTGACCTCTGGTTCTTTGGCACAGACCGATTTGGTACATAATAATTCTGTGCATACGCATCCTCCAGGAAGGTCTCGATCTGTCCGCTGAGTGTTTCGAAATCCGCCGACTTCGGTACTTTGCCCCGCTTTTCACTTTTGCCCTCCAGGACATCCTGTATCACCAGATCCAGCTCCTCTTTTTTTGCCTTCGGTACTTGTTTGTAGCACTCCACAAGGACTTTTTCCAACATTGTTCTGTCCACATTTTCCAAAAGCTTCTTTAATTCCGGGATTTTCATGCTATTTTTCCTTTCCGTATCTATTTTTATCCGTATACCGGGTATCTTTCTTTCCTTATCTCGCTGCCCTGAACATCTACCCTGATTTTACCAGAGATTTTACCCTCTGTCACGGACTTTACGCTTTTGGCTGCCTTTTGCTTCCATATAGACAGCCATCCTCTCCCATGTTAGAATACTTCCAGAATCATTTTCATTTTGGAGGTATGTTCCATGACCATCTACATTGCAGAGGATGACTTAGGTTTAGCCAGGGGGATGAAATTCACCCTGGAAAAGGAAGGCTATCAAGCAGAAACCTTCCCCTCCTTACGCCTCCTTACAGAAGCCATCCAAACGGAACTCCCGGACCTTCTGCTCCTGGACTGGAATCTCCCCGACGGGGACGGTCTGACCCTTTGCCGGGAGCTGAAAGAATCCTTTGACTTTCCCATCCTTATGATCACGGCTCGGGATCTGGAGATCGACCAGGTGATGTGCCTGGAGGAAGGGGCGGATGACTACATCGCCAAACCCTTCTCCCTGGCAGTGCTGAAGGCACGGATCACAGCCCTGCTCCGGCGAAGCAGCCGGGAACGGGAAGCCGAGATGACCTTATCCTCCGGAGCATTTCTCCTGGATTTGAAAAAAATGAAAGCATACCGTGGAAAGGCGGAGCTGGATTTAAGCCCCACCGAGCTGAAGCTCCTCCGGTACTTTCTGGAAAACAAGAACCAGGTGCTCCTGAAAGAGCAGATCCTTACCCGCATCTGGGATGAAAGCGGGAGCTTTGTGGAAGAAAACACCCTGTCTGTCAACATCCGCCGCCTCCGCAAGAAACTTGGCGAAGCTCCCGGCAGCCCCTCTCCGATCAAGACCATCCACGGAATGGGGTACCTGTGGGAGGAGCTCTGAGAAAGGCGGAAAACTTTTAGGAAAGAAGGTGCGAAGTCACATGCTGGAATATTATCCCCTTATCATCGGCGCCATCCTTGGCGCGGCGGGGCTGTCCGCAGCGCTTTTTAGCATTCTGCACTACCGCAGCCAAATCCGGCAGCTGGAGCAGACGCTGGATGAATTCGAGAGTAAGATGACGGATTCCGGATTCCTGGACCTGGCTGACGAGGAATCGCCCGCTCCCAGGAAAGCCGCTCCCGCCATTCTCTCCGACATGGCAGAAAAGCGGGAGTCCAAGCTGGTCAGCCGCCTCTCCCACATCCTGAAGCGCACCAGCCTGAATGAAACCCATGCCCTGAAAGAACGGGACCAGGTGACAAGCCTCCTCTCGGATCTCTCCCATCAGCTCAAAACACCGCTCTCCAATATCGTCATGTACACGGAGCTTTTGTCAGAGGGAGGGCTTTCCACGGAGGAACAGAAGAGCTTTCTCTCGGAAACCCGCCGCCAGTCGGAAAAGATGCAGTGGCTCATGAAAAACATGCTGAAAGCCTCCCAGCTGGAACAGGGAATCCTCTCCTTCTCCGCCGGATACACCACGATCAAGCCTACCATCGGCAAAGCCGTCTCCTCGGTCTATGCCAGGGCTGCCAAGAAGGACATTCATATAGAAATGGAAGAATTTCCCGACCGCAGGCTGTACCACAATCCCAAATGGACGGTGGAAGCTTTGGGGAATATTTTGGACAATGCCATCAAATACTCACCCGCCGGTTCTACGGTCACCATCCGCCTTTTGCCTCTCGAACTCTATACCCGCATCGAAATCGAAGACCAGGGGATGGGAATCTCGCCTGCCCACTACAACGATATTTTCAAGCGTTTTTACCGGGAAGAGCAGGCGTCCCAGACGGAAGGGAACGGGCTGGGCTTATATCTCTCCCAGCTCATTTTAAACAAAGAGAAAGGGTACATCACTGCCGCGGCAGGAAGAGACGGGGGAGCTTGTTTCCAGATCTTCCTTTTAAATGAGGTCTAAAGATCAAAGGATATCTATCCAGGCTTCCTTTCTGAAAAAAGTTCTGACAAAACTGTCAGAACTTTTTTTCGGAATGTCAGGCTCCTGTCAGAATGCCTTGATAGAATCAGAATATCAAGAACAGCACGGCAGTCCCTCTTTCCGAGACTGCTGTCACCCAAGGGAGGATACAACATGGAAATATTGAAAACAACCGATCTGAAAAAATATTACGGAACCGGCGTCAACCAGGTCAAAGCCCTGGACGGGGTGAACCTGTCCGTGGAGGAAGGAGAATTCGTGGCAGTGGTGGGAACCTCCGGCTCCGGCAAAAGCACGCTGCTCCATATGCTGGGCGGTCTGGATTACGCCACCTCCGGCACTGTGACCGTGGCAGGGAAGGATCTCTCTTCCCTCAACGAAACGGAGCTCACCATCTTCCGTCGCCGGAATATCGGCTTCGTCTTCCAGAATTACAACCTGGTGCCAGTCCTGAATGTCTACGAAAACGTAGTGCTGCCCCTGGAGCTGGACGGCGCAAACATTGACCGCAAATACATCCAGAACATCATGGAGATGCTGGGGATCCTTGAGAAACGGGACAGCCTTCCAGGACAGCTCTCCGGCGGACAGCAGCAGCGTGTGGCGATCGCCCGGGCTCTGGCATCTAAGCCCAGCCTTATCCTGGCAGATGAACCCACCGGAAACCTGGATTCCAAGACCTCCCAGGAGGTCCTAGGGCTTCTGAAGCTGACCGGGGAGACCTTCCACCAGACCATCGTGATGATCACCCACAACGACGCCTTAGCTCAGCTCTGCGACCGAATCATCCGGATCGAGGACGGCAGGATCGTCCGTACCAGAACCGGCAAAACCCCCGTTTCCGGAAAGGAGGTTCCCGAATATGAAAAATAACAACCAGAAGGTCATCCGCCGTCTCTCCAAACGGAGCATGAAACAGAACCGGATGCGGAATCTCTTCGCCGTCTCCGCCATCACCCTGACCTGTATGCTCTTTACCGTCCTTGCTTCTATGGGAATCGGCATGATCCAGGTCACTCAGGAACAGACCATGCGTCAGGTGGGCACCCGCACCCATGCCGGGCTCAAGAATGTGACCCGGGAACAGATGGATCGGATCGTCTCCGATGACCGGGTGAAATCCTATTCCTGGAATATCCTGGTGGGACGTGTGGATAATCTGATTCAAAGATTAGGGGAACTCCGGGTTGCGGAAGGGGAATCGGAACTTTCCAACTCCTTCGTGGAACTAAAAGAAGGCACTCTCCCTGAAAAGGAGGACGACATCGTAGCGGACACCTTAGTGATGGATGAACTGGGCGTTCCCCATCAGCTGGGGGCAGAAATCACCCTGGAATTCTCTTTTCTCGGCGAATCCGTCTCCAAGACCTTCACCGTCTGCGGCTGGTATGAAGGGGATAAACTGGGCATGGCGTCCCAGCTCTATGTCTCCCCTGCGTACTGGGAGACCTTGAAAGGCGACCGGACAGATGAAGATTTCGCTGACTGGGGAAAAGAACACCCCGACAACCGGGGCTTGGGGCTCTATCAGGTGAACCTGTATTTTGGAAGCGCCAGGAATATCGAAGACCAGATCACCTCCATCATCCGCGACGCCGGCTATGAACCTGAAACGGAAGTCGCCTACGGCATAAACTGGGCTTATATGCAGAACCGGGCCGAAAGCATCGATCCCACCTCCCTGCTGCTCCTTGCCTTAGCCCTGGTGATCATCCTGGTGACCGGATATCTCATCATCTACAACATTTTCCAGATCTCCATCACACAGGATATCCGGTTCTACGGTCTCCTAAAAACCATCGGGACGACGAAACGGCAGATCAAATCTCTGATCCGCCGCCAGGCGCTGATGCTGTCCGTAATCGGAATCCCACTGGGGCTCTTCTTCGGATTTTTCATCGGCAAGGTACTCTTTCCCTTCTCCCTGTCCTATATGAACATGGGCGGGATGGAGGTTAGCCTGCATTTTCATCCGGCGATCCTGATCTTCGGCGCAGTCTTTTCCCTGGTAACCGTGCTCCTTGGATGCCGCAAGCCCGGCAAAATCGCAGGCAGCGTCTCCCCCATCGAGGCGGTGCGCTACAGTGAAGGCACCGTAAAGAGAAGGAAAGAAAAGCACTCCAGAAAAGGAGCCCGGATTGCCCGCATGGCGCTGTCAAACTTAGGCAGGAACAAGAAGAAAACCGTATCGGTGATCCTCTCCCTGTCTCTCAGTATCACCCTGCTGTCCGTGGTCATCACCGCCGTAGACAGCTTCCAGTTGGACGATTATCTGAACAGCCGCCTCATCGGCGATGTGGCGATCGGCAGTGTCCGGTATACCTCTCCCGGCAGCACCGAACCTGGGACGGAACTGGATGAGGCTATGATCGAAACCATGGATGCACAGCCCGGAATCCTGGACAGCTATGAGATGTACACGACCAGCTGGCCCCGCTACCTGATGCTGGACGAAGAAGGCGCTGCACTCTACCAGAGCTTTCGGGACCAGGGAGTCTTGAGAACCGGCGACGACTGGAGCGACCAGGCGATCAGCCGGGCAATCGAAAGAAAAGAATTGGATACTGACACCTACGGATACGACACGGAACTTCTGTCCCATCTCACCGTGATCGAGGGAGAACTCGACATTGAGAAATTCCAGCAAGGCGGCTATGTCCTTTTGACCTCCATCGTGGGAGACCACACTGAAGACTGCTTCCTCTACCATCCCGGGGACAAAGTCACCATCGGATCCGTGGGTTCCCAGTCGGAGGCGGAAGAGATCACCGATGAACAGGGCAACACTCTCTCCGTCCAATGGTCCAATCTAGAAAAACAGGAATATGAAGTGATGGCGATCGTAGAGATTCCCACCAGCATGGATCTCCACTCCTACTCCGTCAACGGCGTCGGAATGGTTCTCCCCAAAAGCGACTTCACCAAAAGCTATGGTCCGGGAGGCTACACGGAAGGGGAAACCTACGGATACTGTTTTGCCAAATCCTATGTGCTGGAAGACGGCGCTTATGATCGCTTCACGGCAGCGGCAGAGCGCTATGTGGAGGAGACCAACCCCTACATGGGATATATCACCAAAGATTCCCTCCTTGAGGAATTCTCCGGCATGACCAACGTCCTCCGAGTCTTGGGCATCTCCTTAAGCCTGGTGATCGCTCTCATCGGAGTGCTGAATTTCATCAATTCCATGATCACCGGCATCGTGGCACGGAAACGGGAGCTGGCAGTCCTCGCAAGCATCGGAATGACGGAGCACCAACAGAAAAAGATGCTCCTTACGGAAGGACTCCTCTATGTGCTGATCTCAGGAATCATCGGGATTCTTCTCGGAAGTCTGGCAGGCTATGGAATCCTCTCCGCTCTGAATCAGGTCATCCTGTTTTTCCGCTACCGCTACAATGTGACCGCTTTCCTGATCATGATTCCTCTCTTTGCCGTCATTGCGGTACTCATCCCCTATGCCGCCTACCGCCGCGCCAGACGGGAAAGCATCGTGGAACGCTTGAGGGAGACCGAATAACTTCCCCAGCGCCAACCTTCAGGAAGCGATTTCTCGCAGGCTTCATTCGTGAAGCCTGCGTATAATCTTGCAGATCACTTCGTTTTCTGTCACCAATGGTTTCTTGTGCATGAAAAACAAGATTCCCTCAGTTGGGGAATGGATGGTGGAAATCACGTATCCTTCATAAGGGTGCACGATTTCCGCCAGAGGTTCTCCTAAATGCACTTCATCCCCCGGATTTCGGAGACGCCTGTAGATTCCTCCAACATCCGTTCTCACCGAGGTCAATTCCTCTTCCTTGACGACCGTGGCGATATAGCCGTTGTGGCTGTGGTATTTCAGGATTCCCATCCTGGTCAGGAAACGCAAGACCGCCGCCACCGCCTGCCTGGCAGATACCTCGTCGATCAAATCCGTCTCTGTGGTATAGACGGAAAAGGCGTTGGTATTCCAGATCTGCCAGTTATAATTCAGCGTGGTGGTATCGATGGGCTTTGGTTTTCTCACCACCACATAGGGAAGCCCGAATAATCCTGCCAGGCTGGTGTTCTGCCGCCCGGTATCCATCATCCGCACATGGGGAATGAAATCTCCCGGCAGATAGAAGCTGGCAAACTGGATCCCATATTCATAATCCTTCACCTCTTCAAACACCCCGGCTGCAATCCGCTGGGTAGTCTCTCCCAGATCATAGCCGGGAAACATCCGGTTGATATCCGTATTGTCCACCGGCCAGAACCGTTTTCCGATATTCATGGCATGATGGTTTACCGAAGGGATCACCAGAATCTCCTTGTCCCGTGCGATATAGTGGGAAGCCTCCAGCTCCTTCAGTTTTTTCACCAGCTGCGAACAGACATAGAGCTGCTGCACCTCATTTCCCCGGATGCTCCCCACAATGCAGGCGGCTTTCTGTCCATGTCCAAAACGATAGCCGCTGATCTTCAAGGTCTCCCTGTAGGGAGAACCCATGGAATACACTTCTGTCTTTCTCATTCTTCGATCCCTCCAAGTATCCGTCCCAGTAGTGAACCGCTGTAGACCACGGGGTATTCCCTTCTGGTAAATACCATGCCCTTGATGGGCGCCGTCACCGCCTGCTCCACATTGCCTGTGAGGGGATTGAGGATTTCTCCCAAAAGCTCCCCCTCCTTTACATACGTTCCGATCTGTATCCTAGGCACATAGATCCCCGCTTTCTCCGCGTTCAGATACCCCACCTTTCTGTCCTCAGAGACGATGGGCGTACGGATCTCTCCTACGCTTCCCTGCCAGACGCCCAGTTCCTTCATCACATTCAGAATCCCTTCCGTGAGCTGATAGCCGTATTCCTTCGTAATCCTCATGCCCACACCCATCTCCACCACCAGGGTGGGGGTTCCTGCCTGGTTCAAGCTGTACGCCAGGGTAGACTCCAGCACGGTGGACGCTCCATGGATCCAGACGAAGTCCACGTTGATCTTTTTCCCAAGAGGAACCAAAGTCTCCGCCGTGACCTCGTTGATCCTCACCTGGGGAAGCTCCATCAGGAAAATATTGCTGGCATGGATATCCACGCAAAGATCAGCCCCTTTTAGATCCTCCGTCAGCCTGCTCACCAAGGATTCCATCATGGGACCGTCCGCATTGCCTGGAAAGATCCGGTTCATATCCAGGTCAAACATAGGAATTCCCCTGGTGATGGAATCGATCCCCAGGGGATTCAACGCCGGGTAAACATCCACGATCCCTTTCAGGGCTCCCGGCTCCGCCTTCAGCCTTCTTTGCAGCTCATAGCACACGAACTGCCCCTCCAGCTCATCTCCATGGGTTCCCGTTACGATGGCAACCCTCTTTTCTTTTCCGGTGGGATTAAGCGGCATGATCCGGTTTTTCTGGATCCTGAGGCTTTCATCCACCGGCAGTTCCATTGATACCACGGTCTCTATCATGTTCCATCTCCTCTACATTCACATAGATGTTCTGCTGCTGTGCGGCATTTCCAAAGAAACATCCTTTGTCCACCGGGCAGTCTCCGTAATCTCTCCCTTTCGCCAGAACAATATAATAATCATCGATATGGAGACGATTGGTCGGATCCAGCCCGTACCAGCCTTTCTCTGTATAGACCTCCACCCATGCATGGGTAAATCCCTCTCCGATCATCAGCCCGTTCACATACCTCGCCGGGATCCCCATATACCGCATCACCGCGGTCATGATATGGGCATAATCCTGGCACACTCCCTTTCCCATCCTTAAGGCTTCCGCCGCGGTGGTTCCGATATTCGTAATCCCAGGGACATATGCAAAATTAGCGTGCAGATAGTCCATCACACAGACCGCTTTCTCCAGGATCTTCTCTGCCTTCGCCTCCCTGCACCGTTCCATAGCCCGCTCTGCGAACTCTGCCACCTCCGGCTCAAACGCCGTATATCTGGAAGGATACCGGTACATGGGATGGAGCGGTTCCTCCTGGAAGCCCATCCCTTCTACCTCTGCGGTTCCCTCCACATGGAACCGGAAAAAGGAATGGGGAGCCAGACATCCGCCCGTAAGCTTCAGGTTTTGAAAGCCATCCTCCAATTCGTCAAGATACTCCGCCGGCTCCACCTCCCGCCTTGTCAGATGGATTTTCTGGCGGGGAGAGTCCTTGGGGATACACCGCAAAGCAAAGTAATGCCTGCTCACAGGAGAAGAAAATCTAAGCTCCATCCTGTAGGTAAATTTCAATGTTCTCATGCTTCTCTGTCTGTGCCGCGCTATGACAAAAGACCTCCCAGGCAGCACAGTGCCTCCTGATCATGGATTTTCTCCCCGTCTTCCTGGAAAATGATCTCCCGGAGACGGTTGAGATTTTCCTCATTATAGCACAAACTGGTCTTCTTAAGGCGGTTTATCAGTTTCTGATACTCCTTCTCTAGATCCTTTCTGTGATAATCCAGACGGATGCAGAGGTCCAGGCGCTCCACATACTTGCCGCACTTCAAAATATTCCGGCAGTCCTCCTGCTCCACATAGTCGTCCGCGCATCCCCAGAACGCCAGCAAATAATCGACCGCCTGCTGGAGCTCCAGGAGGGGAGCCGTTGTTTTCCCGCAGGATTCCAGGGTATTCAGCGCCAGCTGGACATAGGAGAGCACATTGCTGCTCAGCTCATCCCGCAGCACAACCGCATTGTCGTAGGCACGCTTCATATTGGAAACCACCGAATCCGGATTCTCCTCCCCGAACAGATAGGAACGGACAAACTGCTTGTTGGATGTGTAAATATTAGGAATATTCAGTCTCTCACAATATTTAGCATAAATTCCCTCCGGCTGCTCGATCATCTTGTCATAAATATGAAAAAATATCCGAATCGTCGTATAGACTCTCTCCGTATAACGTCCCAGCCAATAAAGGTGATCCACTTTTTCTATCGAGATAATACCCATGTGTCTTTAAATCCTCCTCCCTGTGATGAATTCACTACAAACGAATCCGCATTTCTGGAAAACCTGGTCAGCCCGCTCGGCCATACCCTGGTGGTCTGCCCTGACAGGACAAAAGCCCGGAGATCCGCCTTCCGCCAAACCCTATCTATGCCCTCACATACCTCCATATCCTGAAAATCGATGACCTCCTGGGCGATGAATCTCCTGGATTCCTTTTGGATCAGAGCCCGAAGTTCCGATAGCTTCTCTTTCCCAAGCCCGCTTCCGAAGATCACTCCGTAGCCGCCGGCTTCCGCCACATCCTTGATGACCAGTTTTTCCAGATTTTCCAGCACATACTTCCGATCTTCCTCATAAAACGGCAGATAGGTGGGCGCATTGTGGAGAATCGGCTCCTGGTCCAGGTAATAGCGGATCATTTTCGGCACAAAATAATAGATTCCCTTGTCGTCCGCCACTCCGTTGCCCGGTGCGTTCACAATGGCGACATTTCCGCTGCGGTAGACATCCATCAGATTAGGAATACCGATCAGGGATTCCGGAAGGAAGGTCATAGGATCCAGATACTCGTCGGAAATCCGCCTGTAGATGACCCCTACCTTCTGCTTTTTGTCCCGGTAATCCCGATAAAACAGCTGATTGTCCTCCACAAACAGATCCGAACAGGTAGCAAGCTCGCTGCCGGTCCTCTCTGCCAGATAGGAGTGCTCAAAGTAAGCTGCGTTGTATCTTCCGGGCGTCATGATGACCGGTATTCCGCCCACGTTCACCCAGTCCATGGTTTCCTTCAGCATCGCGGCATAATTCCGGTTATCCACCACCGGATTACTGCTGAAGGTGGAAGGGGAGACCCTGCGGCAGATTTCCCTGGCGATCATGGGGTACGAAGCGCCTGAAGGAATCCTTAAGTTATCCTCCAGGATATACCACTTCCCGTCTTTTCCCAGCACCAGGTCAATCCCCGAGATATGGCTGTAAATCCCTTTCGGAGGCTTGATCCCTTCACATTCCGGCAGATATCCTGAGGAGGAAAACACGAACTCCTCAGGAACTACCTGATCCTTGATGATTTTTTTCTCCCCATAAATATCATTCAGAAACAGATTCAGCGCATCCACTCTCTGGATCAGCCCTTTTTCCAGCTTCTGGAATTCTTCCCGGGAAATCACCCTGGGAATCGCGTCAAAGGGAAACAGCTGCTCATGGAATTCGCCGTTTTTGTAAATACCGAATTTGACGCCGAACCTCGCCATCAGGCGGTTGATCCCTTCTGTATGTTCAATCAATTCTCTCATACTGTTGATTCCTCCCTATCAAGCTCTGCCAGCCAGGGTCTCTCCTGTCTGCTCATTATTCCAATACCACAGATTCTCCGGCTCTGTCACCCGGAACATACCGAACAACTCTTCCCTGTCCGGGCAGATCATCGGAAACAAATCCTGCATCCCGTCAAAAAATTCTCTGTCATACCACTCCGTCCGGGCGTCGCCCCACAAGGCACAATAGAAAATCCCTGCCTCCACCAAATCCTGGAACATGTGGCTTCCATAGCTCAGTTCCGGCATATATCCCGCCCGGTTGTCCGAGACTTCGCAGATTCCGCAGAATCCTGATATCTGCGCAAAGCTTACCGGCACTCCCAGTTCCGGGGAGGAGGTTCCCACCCGTCCCGGCGTCATGAGCAGGACGTTCTTTCCCGTCCCTCTGTAGTAGGCGTTCACCGCGCCCACTGCCGCCGCTGTCTTGGGCTTTGACAAGTAGGGATACTCATAGTATGCCTTTGCGTCGATCT
The DNA here is from genome assembly GCA_018713105.1 of Candidatus Limivivens merdigallinarum. GTDB lineage: Bacteria > Bacillota > Clostridia > Lachnospirales > Lachnospiraceae > Limivivens > Limivivens merdigallinarum. Next base: position 11,568 of record DVFT01000110.1, read on the forward strand.
GTACCACCACGTCGATTTTTTTCTTCACCGAAGTTCCCATGGAGGAGTCCCTCAGATGGAAAAAGGTATCCTCTTTGGGAATCTGCGGGATCTCCGTGACAGAACCCCTTCCTCCTGTGTAAAGGGGACGGCACTGAAGCAGGTTCACCACGAACGCTCCTTCCCCGTCCAGGTTGACCGTATACTCGATATCCACAGGATTTCCGTAAACCCGATCCAGGGTTTTCAGTATTTTCTGCATCATTCCCGTAAATTCCGTATTTTCCAAAATCCCCTGGCAGGTGGTAAACCATACCTGCCGCCAGCGGTTCATCCTCTTCAAGGCATCCTCCGCCTCGTAATCCCGCTCCATCACCGCCTTTTTAAACCAAAGAGGCAGGCTCTCCGTCAGGGAATCGATCTCCCTGCTGGCAAACGCATTCTGTTCCGTGTCCAGCACATCCAGACTCCTCTGGGAAAACCTGTGCCGGTCTGCCACGCTGTTGTACATGGAGACATTGGGACGTTCCAGATTCACAAGCCTGGGATAATCGTGATCCGGGCGGTCCACAGCCCGCGTCCCAAGCCCTGCCACGATCCTCAGAAGCCCTGCTCCCGGATCCATGGACCGATTCCACCGGTAAGAGCTGTAGCTGTATCCCACCCCGGCTGCCGCCGGGAAAAACAGGTTCCCATGGTAGGAACCGGATACCCTCTGCACCAGCACCGCCATCTGCTCGTCGCTGTGCTTCAATCCCCTCTGTATCCGATATTCCAACGCTGAAATATCCATAGTGCTGGCATACACGGTCCGAACGGCTGCTTCAAATGCCAGAAGCCTCTCTTTTGGCGTCCCTTGGTTGACACAGAACACCGATTCATACTTTCCTGCAAACGCATTTCCAAACCCGTCCTCCAGAAAACTGGAAGATCGCACAATAATCGGGCTCTGCCCGAAATATTCCAGAAGCTTCCGGAATTTTTCCCGGATATCCGGCGGAAAGCTTCCGGACAGCAGCGCTTCCTTGAGCGCTCCCGCTTTTTCAAAATACCCTTCGTCCGTGCGCTGTGCAATCCGCGTCTCCCAGCAGTTATTGGACACAATATAGGTATAGAAAACGTCCGACCCTATATAAAAAGAATCATGGGGTTCAAAATACATCCTGCATTCCGGCAGCTCCGTATGTATGATCTTTCTCGCCAGAAGCATCCCGCACGCCTTGCCTCCCAGGGAACCGCTTCCGATCATCCGGTCCCGAAGCTGAAAATAATCCCGGGGACTGAAATATTTCCGGATCATTTTCTGAAGCCGCCCGTCCTTGGTCAGCGTGCTCTCAATGATCTGCCTCTCCGTCTCCTCCCGAAATTCTCCCCGCTGGTACTCCATCTTTGCCAATGAGAAGAACCTGTCATGGCTGTCAAAATTCTGATCCTGGTTTTTGGCTTCTTCCTCTTCCACCAGCTGATAATACCTGCTGATCGCCACTCCGCCGTCCACCGTCTGGAACCGATATTCCTTCCCCGATTCCTCCTCAATCCTTGCAGCGGATTGTGAGTCGATGCCATCATCCGTCTTTTCCTGCAGCTTCAGGCTGCAGGAATGGGGCAGGAACATTTTCGGCGAATAACGGTTCCACACCTTCACAGGATGTAGATACATCCGGTCGCCCCGATAGACATCCAGAAGCAGCTGCGTCGTATCCCGGATACGCGCCACCGCCTCAAACGAATGCCTCCCCCGAAGCAGCGGAAAATACGCCACCGTATCCAGCCGAAACAGATACGGACAAGTCACCCGGAAAAGTTTCCCATCATCAGGTCCGTATACCAGACGGACTGCAGGGAAGAAAGGCTGTCAAACACATAGAAGGCGTCCTTCCCCTCCTCCGTAATCTGATTGTAAATATCCACTGTAAACGCCTCAAATCCCTTATCCGGGTCAAACGTGCAGATCTTCAGTCCCTCTCTTGGCGTAAGCAGCGGCTCATGCTCCGCAAAACGCATATAGATCAGATTCCTGCCATCCCTGATCGCCTGCTCCGCAAACGGGATGGCAAAAAATTTAAAATCCTCCAAATCCGACACGCTCCATACCACGTTGTCCCCCATCCGAATGTAATTTAAGAGCTCATCCATCCCCGGAAGCCCGCTTCTGATCTTATCAAACGCTCCCATCAGATCCCTCCCATCTGTCATGAATACCGGCAGCCAGCTCTCATTTCCGAAAACTCCCTTTGCTGCCTGCAAAAAGAAAAAGCGGCAATCCTTTAACCCGAAGGTAAGCATCGTCGCTTTTCTGAATAATACACTGTATTTATATACGTTTATGATATAATAGAATCCTTTTTGTGTCAATGTTCATTTTTCTCAAATCTTCCCCCAGCTCTTCAGTCTTAACTTCCAGAAAAATTAACTCTCGTAGCATCTACTTCTTATTTTATTCATAGTCCCAGCCCTCTTCATCAAGGTCTGGATACTGCTGAATGTACCCCTTGGACTTGACTATGCGTGGCTCAAAACCCTCCTCTGCTTCACTGATTTTTGATACTGTAATGGTGAACATCCAATCATCTCCAAAGTCGTAGTGTAGCGAAAATTTCTGCCCTTTATAAAGTCCGATCTTATCAAGAGTGATATCCGTTGACGGTTCATCTCCCTCTGGATCTGACTGATACGCATCTTCACTATACATGCGGTTGTCCATGCAGAACTCATACAGATGTTCATCAATAAAATCAAAGGCTTCCAGGATTATCCTACACAACCGGTCCAGCGATTCATTCCCGCAGATTTCGATATTTCTGTAAACATCCCGCCCTCTGCCAGCGGGATATACTTTCACTGAATACTGCTTACTCATCACACACCTCTTTTCCCGCAAGAAATCTTAACACTTCTTCAAAGGAACGTTCACTGTTGGCAAATGCTTCCATCAACTCTTTGCTCCGCAGTTCGTCCCTTTTTTTCATTAACTTTTCCAGCTTATCCAATTCTGATTCATACTTGTCTTTTGCTTTCGAAACCACTTCTTTCTGTGCCTCGATCTTTTCTTCTATCGGAATGCTTCTTCTCGCCATACTGTTATCCTTCCTTCCCTATCTTCATAAGGTCTTCATTGATTGCTGCCGCCTGTATCCTGACATTTGCCGCTGTCATGTGAAATGCTTTCAGGATCTCTTTCTGTGCAGCCGTAACCGCATGATCCATACGGTATCCACGGTCACTCTGGCGGATCAACTCTATCTTTTCCAGTTCCCGGATCGCTGCCGGAACGGTCATGTAGTTCTTCTTTCCACCCTTCTGCATCTGTTCCTTCAGGCACGTGTAAAACCGGCTCCGGATGATCAGGGCAACAAACTCAATAAATATCTTTGCATGTACCGATTCACTTGTATGTACCCGAAAACTTTTGTTCCCAAGATAAGATTTGTCTCCACGGAACAACTTCTCTGACGCATCTCTGCCCTTATACAGGTCAAGCGCCTGCGCTGCTGTCATCTTTTCTGACGTTATAATGACAAAATATCCGCAAAGCCGTATCTCTTCGTTAATCACATCATGCCGCTCCCGTCCGTACATGAATTTTTCGTCCGGTTTCCCTTTGTTGTAATAGATCAGGTCAAAGTACCTGGAGAAGCCTCCCCCTTTGATTTCATATCTCGTACCTTCATGCTTATGAAGACATTCCGCCATGCGGTCTATCTTTGTTTCGATTGCTTCATGTTCGCTGCTTTTCTTTCTGTCATTATAGAAGATATGGAAATACCGTCCCTTTTCATCCGATGGATAAAGCTGCCTTTTTACTGTAATTCCGCTTAATTTATAATCCCGTATGCTGTATCTCCGGTCTTCTTCAAAGGTTCCTTTTACTTCAAGGACAAGACTTTTTACAAGTTCTTTCATCCCCTTCATCATAATGACAAACTCATACCCGCATTTGTCCATGTAGTGGATGTTTTCCTTGCTGAAATATCCCCGGTCAAGGATAAACCCGACATTTTTGTACCCGTAACCACCTGCTTTTTCCAAGGTATACTGCAGCTGCGAGATATCTACAATACTTCCTGGATAATCTTCATAGTACAGTGGTTTTTCATTGCTCCTGTCATAGGCAACAGAATAGTTTATGACGGGCGCACTGATATCTTCTTTTGGATGTCCGTATTCTACAAAATCAATATCCCCTGCCTGGCAGTTTTTGTTTGTTGAGTCATAAGAAATATAAATTTTTTGCCGGTGATCCTGGTTGTCATTCCATCTATCCAGAAATGCAAGGCTTTGGTCCCTCGTAATGCTGTTGATGAAGTCAGATACCTTAGAATCACTGTAAATCCGCATCCCGTCTGTAAACAGCGGATGGTTAAATGCATAATCAGGGTAGTATTGGCCAGCGTTATTTTCAGTGATGATAGAGTATGCAGCCAGGTCTAAGAACAGCCCGCTGCCCTTACCCATAATATCCCCCAGCATTTCATCCAGATGATACTCTGAAATGATCCTGCGCAATACCAGATAAGTACCCACTCTCAGGCATCCACTCCGGTAAGCTTCTCCCTTGGTTTCAGGCAGTTCTTCTGCAGGAAAAAATTTCAAGAAGTTCGTATTCGGATACATCATCTCCGCATCGTCATCAGCACACTTACCAATGGATGTACTTTTAGGGACCGTATATCCTTTTTCCGGGCTGTAATTATGTTCATATACATAATAAACATATGTGACTCCCTTGATTTTTTTGCGGGTGACCCCAGCTGAATCAGACGGTATTTTTACTTTAAAATCGAGATACATGACAGCCTCCTATCGAGAGTTAATTACATCTCTTATATTCTATCATATTTACTCGATTTTTCAAGGACAATCCTATTTTTTCGATGAAATCAGGGATTTTTTTACATCTTCCGTGCTTCCGCTTATGCAGGCGAGAGTTAATTATCATGGAAGTTCACATT
>DVFT01000111.1 GCA_018713105.1 Candidatus Limivivens merdigallinarum
GGTAGTTATTATGTTATTCCCAAGCAGAGCTTTTGATTTATTCGACGATATGTTTAATGACCCGTTTTTTACCAATTCCTATCCTACCAACACAACTCAGATCATGAGAGCGGATGTACAGGAGGGTGACCACTCCTATGTAGTGGACATTGAACTTCCTGGCTATTCCAAGGATAACGTTCAGGCGGAACTGAAAGACGGTTATCTGACCATCACTGCATCCAAGAACAGCAGCAACGATGAGAAAGACAGCCACGGAAAATATATCCGCAAAGAACGCTACACCGGAACCTGCAAGAGAACCTTCTATGTAGGCGAGACTGTAAAACAGGAAGACATCAAGGCAGCCTTCAAAGATGGTATCCTGCGTCTGGTGATTCCGAAGGATACCCCGCAGGTAGAGGAGAAGAAAGCTACCATGATTGAAATTCAGTAAACAATACTCCTATCTCATCATTCTTTCCTTAAAAAAGCCCCTCGGAGCCGAATAGAATTCCCGACTCTGAGGGGCTTCCTTTTTATAATTTTTTTGCCATTTCAAGCACAATTTTCCAAAATATCCTATAAAATTCCCCCTTGACATCAATCCGAAATCGGATTATAATACGCTCCACAAGTACGAAATCGGATTATATTGCAGACGAATATTTCATCGGAGGCGGAGCATCGCAATGCTCCATCTGGCAGACACAGCCAGATCCAGCCGGAGAAGATGACGAGTGCGCTCGGTTATTGAAAAATAACCGGGCGTATTTACTTTATGAGAAGCCGGGAAAAGGTATCTGGAGCAACATTTTCAGAAAATCATATTAGGAGGTGGATTTTCATGCTGAAACTGATCAAATTCCTGTCGCCCTATAAAGGTCGGGTGACAGTCATGTTGATTTTACTTTTCCTGCAGGTATTGGGGACCTTGTATATCCCCACCCTGACAGCAGATATTGTCAATCATGGGATTGTTACTGGAAACCTCAGCCATATTTGGAAAACCGGAAGCCTGATGCTGGCGGTAGCGGCTTCCATTGCAGTCGTTTCCCTGACGGAAACCTATCTGTCTACCGCAATCTTTTCCAGAATGGGGCGGGATATCCGCAATACCTTGTTTGAAAAATCCCAGGCGCTTACCATCGACCAGTTCAACCGGTTCGGTCCGGCGTCTATGATTACCCGAAGCACCAATGACATCATGCAGATCCAGATGGCTTATATGGCAGGGACGGAGATGATCCTTCCGGCTCCGATCATGGCGATAGCAGGGCTGATCCTCGCCTTTTCCAAAAGCCCTTCCCTGGCAGCCGTCATTATACTCTCCATGCTGATCGTCTGCATCTTTACCGTTCTGCTTGCCTTAAAGGTGATGCCGCTGTTTTCCAAGCTGCAGACCCTGCTGGATAAGATCAACCGTACTCTGCGCGAAATGCTGACAGGTATCCGGGTGATCCGTGCATTCAACCGTGTCAACGAAATGCTGGCTGTCAATACAGATACTGCCATCAATGTGCAGAAGCTTAAGAGACACCTTGCAAAAGCAAAATTAAAATTCAGAAACGTTACCTTCCAGTATCAAGGCGCGGAGGAACCTGTGCTCAACCATATCCTTGTGATGAGGGATGGTACCATCATTGAGCAGGGCAGCCATGACGAGCTGGTGAAACTTGGAAAATTCTACGCTGACCTTTACAACAGCCCGTTTTCCTCGTTGCCATCCTCCGCCAATCTGGTATAATGAAAGGAAAGGAAAAAAGGAGGCGTTTCTAAAGATGAAACAATGTATGGATGCCCCGAACCTGCACCGCAGGCTTCGCAAAATCATCGGTCAGGTCCAGGCCATCGACCGGATGATCGATGAGGATGTCCCCTGTGAAGACATCCTCTCCCAGATCAACGCCGCGAAATCAGCGCTCCACAAGGCAGGTCAGGTGGTGCTGGAGGGACATATTCAGCATTGCGTCCGGGATGGTATCGAACATGGAGATGCCGACCAGACGATTGCAAATTTTACCAAGGCAGTGGAACGATTTGCAAATATGAAATAAAGGGGCTGCCGCATTTATCATTTCCCAATCATAAATGCGGCAAGCCCCTTCCTGCGTTTTCGTCCGCGCCCTTATCTCACCGGCACGTAGTCGATCTTTGACTCTTCCTCTGTCCGTTCGATCTTGAAGATCACGGGTCTTAGACCGTCGTTGCAGCTTACGATCGCCACGCCCGGCTTGCGGATCCAGTCCCCATAATAGAACAGCCCGGTTCCGTCACTGTGGGACAGGGCGAACACATACTGATAGATCGCTTTCCAGGCTTCATCGCAAAAGCCTTCCGGTTTTGCGTAATCAGCGTAGAACACCTGACCTTCCTGCATCATGGGACATGCTTTCAGACCTTCCACTCCGTATTCTGCTGCCAGCTCCTGATCCAAGGTCGTTTTCAGGACTGTGATTTTACATTTTTTCATGTTCGTCTCTCCTCTTTTCTGATACAATATGGTCATATTAATAGGAAGGCGGTCTCGTACTATGCTCATTCCCCGCTATTATTTTGCCGATGATTTTTCGGATTTTTATGAAACCTTTCTAAAAAGTCCCCACGAAGAAAAAGTGTTCCCCAAAGGTTCCTTTCTCTGGTCTCCCGGGGAGCCCTTCACCCGCGTGTTCTACCTCCAGTCCGGCATCGCCCAGACACTGGTACAGCACGAAAACGGCGCCCAGAAGATCCAGTCCTTCCACGGGGCAGGAACCATCTTTCCTGTTCCCCACAGGCTGGAGTTCAAGATCGAGCAGTCCATTGTGACCCGGGCGCTCCTGGATGTGAAGGCGTTCTCCTTTGCCAAATCCGATTTCCTCGCCATGATGGATGCTTCCCCGGCTCTTTGCAGGCGGATCATCAACTGGTACGCCGCCTATGTCAACCTGCTCATCTATGAGGGCGCGCATCAGGAGTACAATCCTTCTTTCCTGAAACTGTGCAACCTCCTGTACCTGTTCTGCCAGAATTCCAAAGACCACTCTCCCGGTGTGATCGATCTCACCCAGGAAAACATCGCGGACATTCTGACCATCAGCCGGGTCAACGCTGCCAGAGGGCTTCTCCGTCTCCGTGACGAAGGCATCATCATTCCCCACAGGAAATGGATGGAAGTTGTCAATTTTTCGAAACTCGCTTCCTATTGTTCCCAGGAAACACTGCTTCCTGAGGACTGCGGATAGGATCAGTATAGAGGAAACTATTTGGGTGATCTGTATCAAAAGATACAGATCACCCATTTATTTTTAAAAAAATCGAAGCAGTTTTAAATATTTCACCTGATCCCTCTCTGAATATCGTTCCCCAAAAATTCGGAAACGGTTATGTTCATTCTGGTAAAACTTTAAAAGCATTTCCTGTTCCTCACATTCCAGAAACACAATCCCACCTCCAATTTGACGTTGGACACGTTCTAAAACTTCGAACGCCAGATCCATCAATTCATCCCCTCTGATCGCTTTCCCTTCCTTCCCCCCATAGTTCTTTCCAAACTGAGCAAATTTGTAATTTCCGGATTCTGCGGACAGGAAAAGTCGGAGAGAATAGCGCCAAGCTCATCCTCTCCGACAGTCTCAAGCAAATCCAGTATGTTATCAGGCAGACCTTGTCCCCGTACAAGCGTTTCACCTCTGCCAGATCTACTCCGCTCTGGGGATCCAAGGAGTGTATGGCATCCGGTTTGCAGTCCACAATCAAATCCAGGATGGGCATCACGTTTCCGTCCGTGGTACCTTTGGATACCTTTTCCGGGTGGTTCACCACTCTGGAAACCGTCTTCAGGGAGACGCCGCTTTGCCTGGCTATCTCTGTCATGGTCACAGTCTGAATCCCTCTCACCTCTCTTCCGTCACTGCACGCGGTCAGTTCTTTTCTGAAATGTCTTACGTTGTCATTATAGTTATTGAAAAATAGTCTGCTAATTTGCAAGATAACATTTTAAGTCAGCAACCACCAGTTCAACTGGTGGTTTGCTAGTAGCCCTCCAAAGGGCTAATGTTGCTGCTTGCCCCGAAGGGCGGTGCCGCAAGCATTATTACTGGTCCGCTTATAAAGCGGTACTTCTTGAATCTTCTTTTCTCGATTCCTCTGCCTGCTCTTTTATATATTTTTGTACTGCTCCATCGGTAATATTACCAATCGTTTCCACATAATATCCCCTTGCCCAGAATGCTTTATCCCACTTACTCTGCAGCTCAGGATGTCTGTCATAAATCATCAGTGTGCTTTTTCCTTTCAAATATCCCATAAAATTGGATATACTAAGTTTTGGCGGAATTGCTACACTCAGATGTACATGATCTGAACACACCGCGCCTGCAATAATTTCCACATTCTTGTATTTACATAATGTGCTAAGAATTTCCCTTACGTCTTCTCGTATTTTCCCATACAGTACTTTCTTTCGATACTTTGGAATGAAAACTATATGGTACTGGCATTTCCATCGGGTATGTGATAAACTTTTATTGTCCATTTGGACCTCCTCCTATGCTTGAAATTTGGCTTGCGACACCAATTTCATTGTAGCATAGGAGGATTTTTATTGATATCCTTATCGTTTCCAACTACCCTATTCTCCCCAGCATAGCTGGGGGATTAGGCTTTTCATTTATATACACAATAGTGCGAAGGAAACTAAATAAATGCGCGGAAATGGTTTAGGATAAACTACCAAGATGGAAAACAGGAGGGAAATGCGGGATTGAAATGTGGAAATAGCGTCAGACAGCTTCGACGTGCCCCGGCACGACATCAGCTGCCTTCCTTGTCTTTCACGTTCTGCTACACAGTTTTTGCTGTAATATTTTCTTGAATTACTATAGATAAATTTTAAAGGCTGATTTAGTTGACGGGATTTTACTTCAATTTGACCGAACCCAAGATTTCATATAAAATTAAACAAGTGAATTCTTTATGAACGGAGGGAGCGCATATGAGCATCATGAATACTTTTTCTGGAAAACGTTTTGACCCGATGAATATAACTGCAGAGGACATCTGTACCGAAGACATCGCGCACGCCCTTAGCCTTCTGTGCCGCGGCGGCGGGCACTTGGCGCATTTTTACTCGGTGGGGCAGCATTCCCTGAATTGCGCGAAAGAGGCGAAAGCACGGGGATGGTCCGAAAGGCTTCAGCTTGCCTGCCTTCTGCATGACGCCAGCGAGGCGTACATTTCCGATATCATCCGGCCGGTGAAGGTTTACCTCACCAATTATCTGGAAATTGAGGAAAAGATTATGGGGAAAATCTGGGAGAAATACGGTCTGGATGACCTGAGTGAAGAGGAACGCCGAAAATGGAAGGCCATCGACGACGATATCCTGGCCTTTGAATTGAAAGCTTTGATGAGTGGAGCACGGTTCCAGACGCTGCCCCCGCTATCTTCCAGCCCGGATATTTCGAATCGGGACTGGAAGGACGTGGAGCAGGAATTTCTGGAAACCGTAAAGCACCTTCAATATACGATTGAGAAATCGTAACTCTCACTGCCCTGCTCTTCCAAAAAGCAGTCCGCCGAAAAAGGTTACGGTATTCGCGCCGTTATTGTACTTGATGTTTGCTACCTTGGAAAGCTCATAAACATTAAATCCATAGCCTTCTATGGAATGGTGGAGACGTTCCGGAAACCGACAGGGTGAATCTGGATACGTACATTTCCTGCATCTTCCGCAGCCTTCATTGGAAAGCAGCAGATAATCCGGTAACATCTCTTTGAGCTTTTCATCGAAACCATCTACGCTTTCCTTGAAGGATATCATGGCATGCTGCATCCCCTCAAGGTCAAAGGAATTTTCTATCTCATATTTGATTGAGAATAAAAGAAAATGTTTGTATTGGGCGACCCGGGCTTTGCATTCTCCGATCGTACCGACCGCAGGAGGACAAGCCCATGAAGTGCCGTAATTGCGGCAGACATTGCCCTTGCAGATCTCCCGGATCTCCGGATAAAACACCAGCTCTTCCGGATTGATAAAATCCGCCTGCCACATGCCGCTCTGCATGGCCGTTTCTTTGACTTTTTTGCAGATATCCATAACCGTTCCTCCCCTCTGCCCCCACTATGATTGCCGAGTTTATTTATCTAAAATAACATAATTTGCAGACCGTATCAACATTTTATTCAGGCTATTTAACGATAAACGCATATCAGTTTTGCCTTTTTACAAATATTCCCCGTCAAATTCTCCATCCCCCATTGTCAGATCATCCATGTATCTTTTCCCTTTCTCCTCCTACTCCTGTTTTCAAATTTTTGTTATTCTATTTGGCTGAGATACTATACTTATAAAACCATAACAAAATTACATAATAGAAACTGATTATGAGAAATAATATAGTAATATCTTCGTTGTAATCTATAGATTG
>DVFT01000013.1 GCA_018713105.1 Candidatus Limivivens merdigallinarum
ATTTGGAAGCGGTACAATAATAAAGTGGAACGGTTTTAGGAGGCTGCATACCTGGAATGGCAGGAATGCAGCCTCCTGTTTTGTCGTGTAAAACAATATCAGAGAGAGTAAAGCGGAGCGTCCCATTTCACCAAGCGATGGACATTTCCAATACGGTTCCATTCCTTCAGAAACGTAGGCTGTGATGAAAGTGGAATTTTAATATTTTATTAATATCTTTAGATTTTTCCAATGCCATATTTACATTTCAAAAAGTCATGATAAAATAAAGAGGTAGCGAAATGGGGGAGTTTTGACTATTTAAGAAAATTAGAAAAGGGGCAAATGATAAGGGTATGACGAGAGCGACGAAAAGACTCATTGTGATCATGATTATTTTTTTCCTGGCCGTGGCAGGGATTTATCTTGGAATTGCCGCATATTACAGCGGGCGCTTTTTCCCCGGTTCTTATATCAATGGGGAGGACTGCTCAGGAATGACGGTGGCAGAAGTGGAAGAACACATTGCCGACCAGGTGGAGGATTACTCCATTGAGATCCAGGAGCGTGGAGGAGCGACAGAGACCATTGACGGGTCGGCGATCAATTTTTCCTATGCGCCGGACGGCACCGTCCAGGAACTGAAGGATGCACAGAATCCGCTGAACTGGATGTATGCGTTTTTCCATCCTGAGACCCATTCTATGACAGCGCAGACTACCTACGACGAGGAATTCCTGCGCACCGCCATGGAGAAGCTGAACTGCCTCCAGGATGAGAATATCACACAGCCGGAGGATGCTTACATAAAAGAAGTGGGAACGGACTACGAGCTGGTCCCGGAGGTACAGGGAAATCTTTTGGATAAGGACAAGGTGTTTGAAGCGCTGAAGACAGCCGTGGATCAGGGGCAGAGGACGCTGAACCTTGAGACGGCAGGCTGCTACATCGATCCGGCAGTGACCTCCGACGATGAGACGCTGAACCGGAAATATAACAATCTGAAGAAATACGCCAACATGACCATCACCTATCAGATCGGCGATGAGAGAGAGGTTCTGGATGCGGCGACGATCAAGAGCTGGATGAGTGTATCGGAGAATGGAGATATTTCCTTCAGTGAGGAGCACATTGCGGACTGGATCGCCGGACTGGCGGAGAAATACGACACCTTCGGGAAGGATGTCTCCTTTAACACTTCCCTGGGGCAGACGATTACGGTGAACAGCCTGGATTATGGCTGGCAGATGGATCAGGAGGGGGAGAAATCCAAACTCAAATCCTATCTGGATGCCGGGGAATCCGTGCTGACAGAGCCGCTGTGGCTGAAAATGGGAGCATCCTTAGGCGGAAACGGGATCGGCAGCACCTATGTGGAGATCGATTATACCAACCAGCGGATGTGGTTCTACAAAGACGGTTCCCTTTTGGTGGATACCCTGGTCGTGACTGGCAACGTCAGCAGGGATATGGCATCTCCGGAAGGAATTTTCGGGCTGTATTATAAAGAGACCAACGCCACGCTGGAGGGGGAGGATTATAAGACGCCGGTGGATTTCTGGATGCCGTTCTATGGCGGAGTCGGGATCCACGATGCAAAATGGCGTTCCAACTTTGGCGGGACGCTGTATCAGACGGAAGGTTCCCATGGATGTATCAACACGCCCTGGGAGAATGCCAAGACAATTTTTGAAAACATTGAAGCGGGGACACCCATTGTCTGCTATTCTTCCGGCAACAATTTAGGGCAGGGAGCCCAGGCGTATTCCCAGCCGGCTGAGACCCGGAATGTGGAGGAAGAAGAGCAGCAGGCTGCATCAGAAAGCCAGGCAGCATCCACAGAGGCAGCGACGAGCGCACCGGAGACCTCAGGATGGGAGGAGAGCACAGGCTCTTATGAGTCCAGCGGCGACGGCAGTGTCATTGTCATTAACTGATCCTAAGGATCTATAGAATCATCGGTAAGAATAGAAGGCAAAAGATCGTTAAGAGGAGGAGAAGATGAATATTGTAGTGTTAGCTGGAGGAATCAGCACAGAGAGGGAAATTTCCATCGTATCAGGAACCGGTATCTGCAAGGCGCTTAAGGAACGGGGGCATCGTGCCATCCTGATGGATGTCTATTGCGGACAGGAAGAGATTTCCATGGACGATCTGTTCCCAGAGGAATACGACGTGGACAAGGCGGCGGCATACATGAGAAGCTTTGATGCAAAAGTGCCGGAAATGATCGCGTCGGGCAAGGAGTTTTTCGGACCGAATGTGCTGACCGTGTGTAAGGCAGCGGATGTGGTATTCATGGGACTTCACGGAGAAAACGGAGAAAATGGAAAGGTCCAGGCGGCATTTGACCTGTTCGGCATCCGCTATACGGGAAGCGGCTATCTGGGAAGTGCCATCGCGATGGATAAGGGGCTGTCCAAGCAGTTCTTTGAGGAGTACGGAGTGCCGACTCCCAAGAGTGTGATGCTGAATAAGGAGGATCCGGCAGGGCGGATTGCAGAAAGCGGTATTGGATTCCCCTGCGTGGTAAAACCCTGCTGCGGAGGTTCCAGCGTAGGAGTCTATATCCCTCAGGATGAAAAAGAGCTTCAGGATGCCCTTCAGAAAGCATTTGCTTATGAGGATACCCTGATTGTGGAAGAATATGTGAAGGGAAGAGAGTTTTCGGTAGGGGTAGTGGATGGAGAGGCGTATCCCGTGATCGAGATTGCCCCCATCGAAGGTTTTTACGATTACAAAAACAAATACCAGGCGGGAAGCACTGTGGAGACCTGCCCGGCAAATCTGTCCAAAGAGGCGACGGAAAGAATGCAGGCATATGCCGTGAAGGCATTCCATGCCCTCCGTCTGTCAGGCTACGGCAGAATGGATTTTATGATGGATGAGAAAGAAAACATGTACTGCCTGGAGGCAAATACCCTTCCGGGAATGACGCCCACCAGCCTGCTTCCCCAGGAGGCGGCAGTGCTGGGGATGTCTTTCGGGGAACTCTGCGAGAAATTGATCGAGGTCTCAAAGAAGAGCAGATAGGAGTAGAAAATGAAGAATTTAACGCTGGAAAATATCGCCAGGGTCTGCAACGGGAAATTTTACGGACCAGAAGAGCTTAGGAAGGAGGAAATCACCTCCATTACCACCGACAGCCGCAAGGCGGAACCGGGCTGTCTGTTTGTTGCGATCAAAGGGGAACGGGTGGACGGCCATGATTTTGCCGCAGGCGTCATGGAACAGGGCGCCCTCTGCGTTCTGGCGGAACATGAGCTTCCAGATTTTTGTGGCTGCTATATCCAGGTGGAATCCACCCTGGCAGCGGTTCGGGAGATTGCGGAATTTTACCGAAAGGGTCTTGACATCAAGGTGGTGGGGATCACCGGAAGCGTGGGCAAGACCAGCACCAAGGAGATGATCGCATCGGTACTGTCCGAAAAGTATAAGGTGCTGAAGACGCTGGGCAATTTCAACAATGAGCTGGGGCTTCCCCTGACGGTGTTCCGTCTCACGGAGGAGGACGAGGTGGCAGTCCTTGAGATGGGCATCAGCAATTTTGGAGAGATGCACCGGTTGAGCAAGATCGCAAGACCGGATATCTGTGTGATGACCAATATCGGTCAATGCCATCTGGAAACGCTTCATGACAGGGATGGAATCCTTCAGGCAAAATCCGAGATTTTCGATTTTCTGAAGGAGGACGGCGGGATCGTTCTGAACGGAGATGACGACAAGCTGTCTGCCATCCAGGAGATAAAAGGCATCAAGCCGGTATTCTTCGGCTTGGAGAGCGGCAGGAGTATCTATGCAGATGAGATCGCGCCCAAAGGGCTGAAGGGGATTTCCTGCCGTATCCACACGCCGAAGGGAGAGTTCGAAGTGATGATCCCCATCCCCGGTGTCCATATGGTACGGAATGCCCTTGCGGCGACAGCGGTAGGGCTTCTGATGGGGCTTTCCCTGGAGGAGATCAAGAGCGGAATCGAGAAATCCGAATCCCTGTCGGGGCGGTTTCACATCATCGAAAAGGGGAGCCTCACCATCATCGATGACTGCTACAATGCCAGCCCGGTAGCCATGAAGGCATCTTTGGATATCCTGAAGGACGCCGAAGGAAGGAAAGTCGCAGTCCTGGGAGATATGTTTGAGCTGGGCGAGGATGCGGCGGCTCTCCATGCCAGCGTGGGAGCCCATGCGGCGGGAAATGCGATCGACCTTTTGATCTGCGTGGGGGAAAACTGCCGACATATGGCGGAAGCCGCCTTTGAGACGGGAGGATGCGGGGAAGTGCTCCAGGTTCCCACCCTGGATTCCATTCTGGCGACTCTGCCGGAGCTGATCTGCCCGGGAGATACGATCCTGGTGAAAGCGTCCCATGCGATGCATTTTGAGAAGGTGGTGGAGAAGCTGCTGGAGTTGGAGATGTAGCGGAGTGAAGATGCGTATATGATATGAAATCATGGAACAGGTATTTGGAGGAACAACGGAGCGATCGTGAATTTCAGGCAGCATGGGAAAATAACCAGCCGGAAATGGATGCGATTCGTGAGATTGTATTCAACAGAAAGAGACTATGGACTGATGGTATTCAGCATAGTCTCTTTTTTATACAAAGAAAAATGAAAATATCACGGAAAAGACATCACCGAACCTGCTTCTCTAAGCGGAGGGCACACTCAAAGGCGAGCGCCATATACTTCTCCGCATGATTGAGCCCGCAAAGGTTCAGATCCCTGGGCTCCCAGGTATCGGATGCCAGGCTGTCAGCCCCGTACAAAAACTGGATAAAAGGAATCTTGCGGTACTGGGACACGGCAAGCATGGAAGCGTATTCCATCTCCACAGCCAGACAGCCTTCCAACTTTCTCTGCCGGATGGCAGGAATGGTTTCCCGGTAGATGGCATCTGTGGTCCAGGTCTTTCCCTCCACGTAATCAAAGCCGCACTGGCTCAGGGTTTCCCTCAGGATACGGGTCATCGCGGAATCTGCCTGGATTTCAGGGGAAGGTTCCCTGTAATGGTAGCTGACACCCTCATCTCTTACAGCGGCAGTGGGGACGATGATTTTGTCCTTGGTTTTTTCCTCGTCCAGCATGCCGCAGGAGCCGAACAGCACAAAGGCTTTGGCGCCCATGGCGACAGCCTCCTCAAAAAAGCTGGCGCAAGCCGGCGCCCCCACCGGAGACTGATAGAAGGCGATGGAAGTTTGGCAGTAGTCCGTCTGATAGACGGGAACCGCACCATTGGCGCAGTACAGGGTGGCAATCTGATGCGTCTTCTCCATGGAGGAGAATTTGTCTATGATAGGCTTTGAGAAGGTGGAGACGCACACCCTTGGAAAATGCTCCACAGGCGGTGTCGTATCCTGGGGAGAAAAGAGAGCCGGTTCGTGGGCTCTGGGATGGTGAAAAATGGTGTCCATGGAAATCCCTCCTTTTTATGTGGTGCGAGAAATGAAATGTAGGAAAGTTTTGAGTATTAGGATAGCATAGGAAGGGATTTTGTGCAAGAAAAGAAATTACCTATGGTTTCTTAGCCGAACCTTAGCCTTTCCTTAGGAATGAAACAACAAAATATTCAAGTATCGCGCTCTCCTGTCCGGTAGAATAAATCCTGAAAAGCCGGAAAGCAGGCAATCCAAGTTATGCGGTCAGCTGCGAACCGGCAATCAGTGAAGGAGAGTGATTTTCATGCCAACAGAAACAAAGAACATTGCCATCCTCTTTGGAGGCTGTTCCACAGAGTACGAGATATCCCTGCAGTCCGCCTACGCCGTGATCAGGCATCTGGATAGGACAAACTATACGCCGATCCTGATCGGGATTGAGAAAAAGACAGGCATATGGCGCTGGTTTCGGGGAAGGGAAGAAAAGATCCGGGAGGATACCTGGCATCTCGGGGCAGACTGCATCCAGGTCTTTCCCTCCATGGACCGTTCCTTCCACGGAATCTGTTATCTGGAAGAGGGAGAGCTTCGCCAAATTTCCCTCAGCGCAGCCCTTCCGGTGCTCCATGGGAAAAACGGGGAGGATGGAACCGTACAGGGAGTGCTAAAGCTCTCAGGGATTCCGGTGATCGGCTGCGGGGTACTCGCCTCTGCCATCTGTATGGACAAGGAGATGGCACACCGCATTGTGGCTGCGGCGGGAATCAAGACCGCACGCTCTCGGCTGCTTTGTCCAGGGGTTTCGGAAGCTTTGATCCGAGAGACGGCAAAGGAGTTGGGCTATCCGCTGTTTGTGAAGCCGGACCGGTCAGGTTCTTCGTTTGGGATCACCAAGGTTTCCTGTGAAGAAATGCTGATGCAGGCGGTAGAGGACGCCTTTCTGCATGATGATGCCGTACTGATGGAGGAGGCGGTACCGGGATTTGAGGTCGGCTGTGCGGTATTGGGGACGAAAGAACTGACCGTGGGGGAAGTGGATGAGATCGAATTGTCGGACGGGTTTTTTGACTATACGGAAAAGTATACGCTGAAGACCTCCAAGATCCATCTGCCTGCAAGGATCAGCAGGGAAAAATCCCAGGAGATCAAGGAGACGGCAAAACAAATCTACCGGATCCTGGGATGTTCCCACTTTGCAAGGGTGGATCTGTTTTTGACGCCGGACGGAGAACTCTATTTCAATGAAGTAAATACCATCCCCGGCTTTACCGCCCACAGCCGTTATCCCAGCATGATGAAGGCAGCAGGAATTTCCTTTGAAGAGATTCTGGAAAGGATTTTGGAAGATGGACAGGATGCAGTATAAAGGGATCGATGGATTCCGCCTGGCAGCGGCTGTGATGGTGGTTGCCATTCACACCGCTCCTTTTTCCGTGTAGAGCGACACCATGAATGCCCTCCTGACTTGCTGTGCCTTTCGCGTGGCAGTGCCGTTTTTCTTTATGGCAACGGGATTCTTTGTCTTTGGACCGGTGCTGGCAGGAGAAGAGAAAGGGAGAGAACGGGTCAAAAGATTTGAATGGAAACATCTTAGGCTGTACCTGTCAGCCATCCTGCTCTATCTTCCGGTGAATGTCTATGCCGGAAGCCTTCCCGCAAATCCCGGGGAGGCAGTCAAAATGCTGCTGTTCGACGGGACATTTTATCACCTGTGGTACTTTCCGGCTGTGATGTTGGGAGGGCTGATCCTGATGGCATTGCTGAGGGTATCCATTCGATGTGCCGCTGTGTGCTCCGGGGCAGCCTATCTGTTAGGAGTGCTGGGCGACAGCTGGTACGGGATCGCCGGAGAAATTCCGGTTTTGAAACCGTTCTATGATCTGGTATTTTCCGTGAGCAGCTATACGAGAAATGGATTTTTTTTTGCTCCCCTGTTTCTATTCCTGGGGGCGTTGGCATTCAGACGAAGGCTTTCGAACAAAGCCTGCCTGGCGGGGCTTGCCGTTTCCTTTCCGCTGATGCTGCTGGAGGGGTGGCTTACCTACTCCTGGAAGCTTCAAAGACATAACAGCATGTATGGGATGCTGCCGGTGGTGATGGTTTTCCTGTTTCAGCTTTTATGCGGGGGTGGGCTTGGCAAACGGAAGCCAAGCACAGAATGGATGCGAAGCTGTTCCGCCTGTGTCTATCTCATCCATCCGGCTGTGATTATCCTGCTTCGCGGAACTGCCAAATGGATGGGCAAGACCCAGCAGCTGATCGAAAATTCCCTGGCAGAGTTCGTGCTGGTATGCCTGATTTCCTTTGGGCTGTCTGTGGTTTTGACAGCGGTTCTCCCAAGGATCTTAAGGAAAGCAGACCAAAGTCTTCCGCCGGCAAAGAGAGGGAAAGGCTGCAAAGAAACGGGGCGCCCAGGAGAAACTGGCGGGAATATAAAGACGGATCCCAAAAACAGGGCGTGGGTGGAACTGGATTTGAAACATCTGGAACAGAACGTCAGGCAGCTTGAGGCGCTTCTTCCCAAAGACTGCCGCCTGATGCCGGTGGTCAAAGCGGACGCCTACGGCCATGGCGCCGTTTTGGTGAGCCGGGTGCTTTGGAAACTGGGGATCCGCCAGTTCTGCGTCGCTTCCGCAGAGGAAGGAGCGGAGCTTCGAAGGGCAGGGATTGGGGGAGAAATCCTCATTTTGGGCTATACCAGCCCATCCTGCTTTTCCATGCTTTCAGACTTTGATTTGACTCAGACGGTGATCGACTATGAATACGGCAGAATCCTGCAAACGTTTGGGAAAAAACTGAAGGTCCAGATCGCAGTGGATACCGGAATGCACAGGCTTGGCGAGCGGAGCACGGACTTTCCCAAGATCCTGGAGTTGTGGAAGTTTCAAAATCTTGAGATCACGGGTGTGTTTTCCCATCTCTGCGTGTCGGAGGGAGCTTCGGAGGAGGAACGGCGTTTTACGGAACAGCAGGCAGCAGACTATGACCACCTTCTGCAGTCCCTGGAACGGGCAGGCATCACCGGCTTTCGGACCCATCTGCAGGCAAGCTACGGGATCCTGAACTATCCGGAATTCACATACGATCTGGCAAGAGCAGGAATTGCGCTGTATGGATGTCTCAGCAGCCCAGGGGATCGTATCCGATGCCCGGTAACCTTAACCCCTGTATTGTCGCTGAAGGCACGGATTGCCTGTGTCCGCTGGCTGCACCCGGAAGAGGGACTGGGCTACGGGCTTCGCTATCGGGCTGTGGGGGAAAGAAAAATTGCGGTGGTTTCCATTGGGTATGCAGACGGGATACCGCGGGAGCTGTCCGGGAAAGGCTGCGCTCTGGTGCGGGGAAGGAAGGCTCCCGTTGTGGGAACTATCTGCATGGATCAGTTGTTCCTGGATGTGACAGATATCCGGGAAGCCGCCCAGGGGGATGAGGCGGTTTTCATCGGACGATCCGGGGACGTCTGTATTTTGGCAGAAGAAATGGCTTGGCAGGCAGGAACCATTTCCAATGAACTGCTTTGCCGGCTGGGAAAACGGCTTGGGAGGATGTCAGTCAGAGGATCGTGAAACGCCCATGTCCCGGATGATTTTCCGGCAGGTCAGATAGGAAGCCAGGAAATATCCTCCGTAAATCAGCAGGAATACGGAGATGGTCAGCCAGACGTTTCCTGAAATATGGATATTTAAGAATCCTTCCACCAGCTCCACTGCCTTGGTAAGCAGCACCCCCGAGAGGATGGCTGCCAGCGCCAGGGGAGCTGCGAAAAACAGAAACGTCTGGGCAAGTACCGTCTGATTGATGGAGCTTTCATCTGCTCCCAGTTTTTTCAGCAGACCATAGCGGGACAGGCTGTCAGCCGTCTCTGTGAGCTGCTTTAAGGCAAGGATGGCTGCACAGATCGTCAGAAAGACCAGCCCTAGATAGCAGCAAAGGAGAACCAGCAGGGCGTTGGAACCGAAATACATATCATACATCATGGTTTTTTCCGCATAGCGGTAGCCGTGGCTTTCGTCCAGCCCGATGGGTACCATTTTCCGGACGATTTCATCGGAGTCTGTGCCGGCTTTGTACTGCACCAGGAGCACATTGACATCCTTATTGAGCAGCGAGGCGACCCGGTCAGGGACAATGATCGTCGCACGGTCGTTGTTGCCGATGGAAGTCATATAATAGGTTTCCGTAAGGAGGGTATCTTGGCGGCGGGTCAGGCACTTCCCGGCAATGGTAAGGGTTGGATGATCAATAAGCGCCTGCCGGGCATAGTCCATGGTGCCCTCGTAGTTGCAGTTGATGAGAAATTCATCCTCCTGAAGGCTGATCGGTTCTTTCTCCTGCATGGAAAGGGCACGGTTGAAGTCGCTGATGGAGATCACGTTGACATAGATGGAAGGTAGCGCCTCGTCGATGGACCAGAGATGGAGCTTCTGCCCTTCAAACAGCTCCCCGTAGGTCAGGTCAGCCTCATAGATACTGATCTGCTCCATGGACCGTGCATAGGAGGAAAGGTCCACATTTTGGGACTTCAGATACGCCTCGATACTTCCGTCCCCATCCTTATCCACATCGGAGAGGACATTCAGGTCATAGGGAGATGACGCCTGGGACAGTTCGTTCATGGCAAGCCCTGTGCTGACGCCGGTGGAGACCGTCAGGATGGAGATGGTGAGAAGACCGCACACCACAGCCATGACCAGGTAATTGGTATGGATGTGGCTTGAGACCTGGCGCAGCAGAAAGGTGTTAAGCCCGGCAAAATAGAAATTTCGCCATGCCTTCAGGAATGTCACAAGAACGATGGAAGCCGAACGGTAAAATAGAAGGATCCCAAGGATCAAACAGGTTCCGGCAAGCTGGAAGCGATTGTTTTCCCTGGAAGGCAGGATGCCGTTTTGAAACAGCAGGACGCAGGCGTAAGTCAGCAGGACCAGGGAGGCTGCAAAGCAGAGCAGATGAAGGATGGGGCTTTGGGACTTCAGCACCTGATTTTTCCGGTTTGCCGTGATAAGGTCGATCAGCCGGACGTTCACCACAGAACAGATGTTGAACAGCATCACGATCACAAAGATGCAGGCAAAGCAGAGCAGGGTGATCCGAAGGGCGTCCAGGGAAAAGACAAAGCGGAAGCTTTCCAGCTCCACGGCAAAGAGCCGAAGAGAAACCAGGGAAAGCCCCTGGGAAAGGAAAAGCCCCAGGAGGATACCGCCTGCCAGTGACAAGAGCCCTACACAGAACGTCTCACCCACAAAAATACGGGAGATACGGCTTTTCTTCATCCCCAGGAGCAGATAGAGCCCCAGCTCCTTTTTGCGGCGGCGCAGGAGAAAGCCGTTGGCATAGATGACGAGAAACGCCAGTACCACAGCGATGGCGGCGGACAGAAAGGCGAGAAGGTCATCCAGCTGTTGGTAGAGCAGCGCCTTGGTGACGCTCATCTCCTGAAAGGCAGGCTGTCCGGGGATGGAATTAAAGGCATAGAAGAGACTGACAGACAGCATCAGCGTCAAAAAATAGATCAGATAGTCGGAGAGATTCCTGCGGACATTTTTCAGGATCAGCTTACATACGCTCATTGGATTCACCTCCCAGCACGGAGACGACTTCCAGGATTTTGCTGAAAAATTCCTGGCGGCTGTCCGTCCCACGGTTCAGCTCGTGAAAAAGTTTTCCGTCTTTGATAAAGAGGATCCGCCTGCAGTAGCTGGCGGAAAAGGCGTCATGGGTCACCATCAGGATGGTGGCGCCAAGGGTTTCATTGAGACGGCAAAGCAGAGTGAGAAGCATTCTGGAAGAATTGGAATCCAGGGAACCGGTAGGCTCATCCGCAAGGACCAGGGCAGGATGCGTCACAATGGCACGGGCGGCAGCCACCCGCTGCTGCTGACCTCCGGACATCTGAAAGGGATATTTCTGGAGGATGTCAGAGATATTCAAAGCGTCAGCAACGGAAAGGACCCGCCCATGGATCTCACCGGGCCTGACCTTTGAGATGGAGAGGGCAAGGGCAATGTTTTCATAGGCGGTCAAAGTGTCCAAAAGATTGTAGTCCTGAAAAATGAAGCCCAGCTTCCGGCTGCGAAAGTCGGAAAGCCTGGCTCCCCGAAGGGCAGTGATGTCAGTCCCTTCTATATAAATATTGCCGCTGGTCACGGTGTCGATGGTGGAAATGCAGTTTAAAAGCGTCGTCTTTCCGGAACCAGAAGCTCCCATGATGCCGAGAAATTCTTTTGGCTCTACGGAAAAAGAAAGACGGTCGAGGGCTTTGGTGAGATTTCCTCGGTTGCCGTAATATTTTTGAATCTGTTCCACCGAAAGAATAGGTGTGTTCATAGATAGCTGCTCCTTTCTGAGGCAGAAGGGCTCTGGAATCCGGATTCAGGAAGGTTTCTGTCTCTGTAGGAATACTCTATCACATTTGCGGGAGAGAAGCTATCAACTTAGATTACGTTTTCCTTACAGGAATGTAAGGTCAGCGTTTTTGCTTTATCGCCAAAGCACATAAGGCGGATGCCGCAAAGAAGATCAGCAGAAGGGCGATGAGGGCAAAGGAGCATCCGCTTATCAGTTCATAGCCCCAGGTGGCAGGGAAGAGCTTCCCAACTGTCTGAAATACAGACGGCAGAAGTCTTAAGGGAAACATGATCCCGGAAAACAGGATGGAGGGCAGAAACAGAAGGATGGAAACACAGGAGAGTTTCGATAGGTCCTTCACAAGAATGCCCGCCACGCTTGCCAGGGCAAGGGAGGAGAGGATAAAAACAACAAGTCCCCCAAAATATTCCAGAGGGTGTTCCGGAAATGCGGCGTCGAACAAAGCAGGCGCCGCTGCATACAGGATCAGGCTCATGAGAAACAGATGGATGGCTGCGGAGAGGTTGGTGAGAACGGCTCCAAGCCAGATGGGGACCTGATTTGCTTTGTAGACATTTTGGATGCTGCTTCCGTAGATTTCTGCCAGGGAAGGGGGCAGCCCGATGAGAGACCCCATGGAAACCCCGAACACCGTCATGGCAGGGATCAGGGTATCTTTTGTCTCCGGCATGATTGACGTGAAGATCCCACCCATCACTGCAAAGAAGAGAAGGGGGACCAGGTAACAGGTGATCAGCATGTTTTTGCTTCGGATGTCCAGCTTCCACTGCAGAAAAATTCCATAGATCAATGCATTCATAGAATTCCCTCCTTTGCAATTTTTAAAAACTGATCTTCCAGGGAAGCCTTCTTGACCTCAAGATCCAGGACGGCTATCCCGTCTCTTTGATATCCAGTCAGCAGCGAAAGGAGAGTTTCGCCGAGATTTTCAGACTCATAGGTTTCCCTGCCGTTTTGTGTCTGTATGAGGATCTGGCAGTGGGTGCCGATCTGGCGGTTCAGTTCTCCAATGGTTCCGCAAAAAGCGATCTTCCCGCCATGGAGGATGGCAATGCGGTCGCAGAGCTGTTCTACCTCCGCCATGTCGTGGCTTGCCAACAGGATGGTTTTTCCCTGTTTTTTTAAAGAACGGATCTGATCGTGGAGAGCATTTTTGGCTTCCACATCCAGCCCGGCTGTAGGTTCATCCAGAAACAAAAGATCTGGGTCGCCGATGAGGGCAAGCGCCAGATGAAGACGCCTTTTCTGACCAGTGGAAAGCTGCCGGTACTGCTTTTTGGAAAATTCATGGATTCCAAGGGACGTAAGGAGCTGCTCCGTTACGGGGGCGTGCTTCCATTTGGCGAAAAGGCGGATTGCCTCACAGGGCTTTATGTGGGCGGGAAGGGAGGAGGACTGGAGCTGGATTCCGGTGGTCCCGTGTTTCTCGATGCTGCCGCCGTCATAGGCTTTCAGCCCCTCCAGACATTCCAGGGAAGTGGTTTTCCCGGCGCCGTTGCTGCCCAGCAGTGCAAAGATTTCTCCTTTGCGGACCGAGAAGGTCACGCCTTTCAGGACGGTATGTTTCCCATAACTTTTCTTAAGGTTGTTTACAAGGATGACGTCGCTCATGGATTCACCTCCCCCAACGGATTGAGCCCAAGATCTGAAAAGTAGGCGTCTAGGGCAGGACCGATGAAGGTGTTGGCAAGGGCTTGTTTTTCCTGCCATTCCACTTCCAGCTCCCCGGACTGACCGAATTCCATCAGCCGGGACAGCAGAGCCAGATCCCCTCCGGTAAATTCCTGAATCAGTTCCCAGTAAGCCTTGGCAAAGCGTTGTCCTTGTTCGCTGCGGATGGGAACCTTTGCCTTGGCAAGTCGAATCGCCTCCTCCTGCAGGCTTACGAATTCCTTCATGAAACGCTGGCTGCTTTCCTGGTCAAACCGTCCGCGGATTTGGCTTAGAGATTCATCGTCGAAATGTTTGATCATCCAGTAGAACTCATTTTTCATGGAAAGGTTTACGATGATATCCGCATATTTTTGAAAATCGACGGACTGCATGGCAAGAACCTCCGCTTTCAGAGCCTCGATCTCCCGCAGAGATTCCGTAAGATCTGAGATTTTTTCACGGATTGCCGATGCCTGCTGTTCCAGAGCCTCCGCCACCTCATCCGGGGTATCCAGAGAGCTCAGCTTGGATTTGATTGCCTCCAGGGAGAAGCCCAGCTGCTTGAGGGCAAGGATCTGGTGAAGACGCACCAGGTCTTTGTCGGTATAAAGCCTTCGCCCGCCCTCGCTGAAGGCGGATGGAGCCAAGAGCCCTTCCTTGTCATAGTGTTGGAGCGTGCGGACGGTGACCTTCATCTTCTTTGCCACCTCTCCGACCGTCATATATCCTTCTTTGATTGCTTTTTCCATAATGGTTACCTCCTGATGCCAGTATAGCTTATGACGCAGCGTCACAAGCAAGAGGAAAATACAAAGCTTTCTTCTGGAAAGGTCAGGAGGATGGTCGTCCCCGCATTGGGGGCGCTTTCTGCCGTGATCTGAATATTCATGTTATCGCAGAGTTTTTTGCAGAGATAGAGACCGATCCCGGTGGATTTGGGAAAGGTTCTGCCGTGTTCTCCGGTAAAGCCCTTGTCGAAGATGCGGGGCAGGTCCCTTTTGGAAATGCCGATTCCATTGTCTGTGATGGAGAGCTGGACGCTGTTGGCGGTCCTTTGCCCCTGGAAGGTCAGATGAAAATCATCCTTCCGGTACTTGATGGAATTAGAAAGGATCTGCCCGATGAGAAAAGCGCAGCTCTTGATATCTGCATGGAGGGGAAGATCCAGGTTTTCCATGTGAATCTGGCAGCGGGTGCGGATCAAGGGTTTGGAATACGTTTTTATAGCCTCCGTGACCAGAAACTTCAGGGAGGTGGGCTCCACACGGAAGTCTTTTTCGGCGGAAGCGCTCCGTGCATAATAGAGTGCCTGCTCCACATAACGGTCAATCCGCTGAAGTTCTTCTTCCATTCGGAGGGTCGCCGGATTTTTGGCGTTTTCTGCTATCAGGCGTGCCGAGGCGATGGGAGTTTTGATTTCGTGCACCCAGGACTCCACATACTCCCGGTAATCCAGGATCTCTCCTTCCATGGAGGCAAGCCGGTCATTCTGATATTTGTTGATCCCGCGAAGAAGGTCCAGGAGAATCTGCCCGTCCAGAAAGGAAGGCGTCATGGAGATCTCACCCAGCAGCGTCTTTTGATCCAGGGTCTCCAATAAACGATAAAGAGCCGCGTAGAAGCCCCGCCTTCGGAGAAAATCTAAGAGCAGCGGGGCGAAAACAGCCGCCGCCAGGATCAGCTCGGCAAAAAGAATAAAGATTCCCCGCACCTGGATCAGCCAGAGAAGCCCGCCGATCAGCATGGCAGCTGCCCCATAGCAGCAGAGAAAAAAGAGATGGTCAAAAAGATAGCTGGCAAAAGAAATGAGCTTATTTTTCTTCATACATAATACCCCAATCCCCGTTTGGTTTTCAGATAATCCGGAAGCCCCAGAGCGGACAGCTTCTTCCGCAGGCGTGCGATGTTGACATTCAGTGTGTTTTCGTCGATAAATTCCTCACTCTGCCACAATTCATCCATGATGGCTTCCCTTGAAAGAATGTTCCCTTTGTTCCCCATGAGAAGCTTGAGGATTCCCAGTTCATTCTTGGTGAGCGGGAGAGATTTGCCGCCGTATGTGATTTCCGCACTGAGCAGATTCAGCGTGAGACCGTTGTGGACGAGACGGAGGCTTTCCCCTGCCTTTGCGGTGCGGGCGAGAATTCTCTCAATCCGTGCTAGAAGGATTTGCGGATGATAGGGCTTGGTAATGAAATCGTCTGCCCCGGTGCAGAGGCTTAAGAGCTCGTCAAAATCCTGGCTGCGGCTGGTGAGCACAATCACAGGAACCTCCGACTGCTGCCGGATCTCGCGGCATACCTGAAAGCCATCCTGATAGGGCAGATTCAGGTCCAACAGGACGAGATCAGCGCCTGAGGAAAGGGCAAGGGAGGAGATATTGGGAAAATCATCGCTGCTCTGACAGGTATATCCGTATTTTTCCAGAAGCATTGCCAATTCTTCCCGTAAGCGAACGTCGTCTTCTATGATAAAAATGTTCATTGGATGTACGCCTCCTTTTTGGCATAAATTATATTTTGTTTGTGGGGAAAATGCAAGGCGGAAATAGCTTGACTCTCACGTGCCGTGAGGGTGTACAATGTGGGAAAGCAAAAACATTGCATCAAGCTATGGGGTATCAAATTTGCAGCGCGGTAGGTTGCGGGGGGGGGTTGTAGCTAATTGCAGAGCAGTAGGCTGGGGGTTTTTGTATCCAAAGGCGCTTACCACCACGCAGGTCCACGTTCCAGTTCGGTCGGAGCAAAAGGCGTGCCACCGGCACACAGCGCCGTCAAATGGATAGAAAGCCATATCCGTTTGGCACGTTGCCAGCGGGAATAAAAAGATAAGGGGAAAAGAGATGGAAAAAAGATAGAAAAAAGGATGGAAAAAGGAGAAGAATTGGAAAACGGAAAAAGGGTAGAAACACAGCCGGAATCAGAGAAGGATATGAGAATGATCAGAGAAGTAGCCAAGCTTACGGGCGTCAGTATTCGAACACTCCAATACTACGACGAAATCGGGCTTCTGAAGCCCAAAAGAAGAGAAGGTTCCAGATATCGTCTGTATGGGAAAGAGGATCTGGAGCGTTTGCAGCAGATTTTGTTTTTCCGGGAACTGTTGACGGCAAAACGGGATCGGTTGAATGGGCTGATCAGGTTGTTGAAAAAGCTGGAGCGGGGAGAGGAGGCGTTAAGCTTCGTGGAATTTGATCTGAGCGGTTATTTTGAAATGCTGGAACGTTTCCGAACCCAGAATCCCAAGAAGGTAAAAAAACTATTTGGAAGCCTTGAAATGTTTGACTGGACGGTGGAGAAAATCCGAAGAAAGGAACAAACCCTGGGGAAAAAGGTGGCGGAACAGTATGGAAGTGTGGAAAACTTCACCCGATCCATTGAGGATGGTTTCCAACAAGCAGAAAATCTGATGGACAATCCTTGGATACAGAGAGTACGCGCCTGCTATCAGGAGCTGGCATCAGATCTGTCCAGGAATGTGGGGGATGAGGATGTCCAGGACATTGTAAAAGAGATTGTACAGATCGGTGAGACAAAACTTCATGCTACGGGAAAAGCATGGGAGTTCGTGGCAAAAGCGTTTCAGGAGAATCCTGGGATTATAGAAGGGAACGATCTTCTTTATGGGAAAGGGGGAACGGAGTATATTGGGAGGGCTTTTGCGTATTATCTTGACAGTGTGAAGCAGGGAAGAGAAAAGGAAGGATCATTTACGAACTAATGGTGCAGAATGAATTTTCAACCTGCAAGGCGGAGGGAGGAGGCGCAGCGATGGCTGCGATGGCTGACGGCACTGTGTGCCGGCGGCATACGTTTTGCACTGCCCGAAACGGAGTGTAGACCAACACCGCAGATGGAAATTCAGGGAAGCCATTCGTTGAATTATGATGGTGTCAGACTAGTAGCAGCGGACAATAGCTTTCCTGATCTGAACGGTATAGTTGCCGGGATAACTACTCTCGGAATCGTGAAAATTCTGATCTGAGTGGTATTAGAGCCCGGGCTACTACCTCCTGAATTACGATAATTCTATTTTGAATGGTATAGTTGCTAGGCTTACTACCCTCTGAATCACGATAGTTCTATTTTGAATGGTATAGTTACAAGGATTACTACCCCCGAAACCGCGATAATTCCATTTTGAATGGTATAGTTACCGGGCTTACTACCCCCTGAATCACGATAATTCTATTTTGAATGGTATAGTTACCAGGATTACTACCCCCGAAATCGCGATAATTTCATTTTGAATGGTATAGTTGCCGGGCTTACTACCCCCTGAATCATGATAATTCTATTTTGAATGGTATAGTTGCCGGGCTTACTACCCCCTGAATCGCGATAATTCTATTTGAATGGTATAGTTACCAGGCTTACTACCCCCTGAATCGCGATAATTCTATTTTGAATGGTATAGTTACCAAGGTTACTACATCCAAAATCCCAGTTCGTCGTTTCTGAACGGTATAGGAGCAGGTTGTTCATCTATCATTAAAGGTATTTTATTTTGAAGATGGTACCGCAACTGTAGTGTGTCCACTTTGAAAATCAGTTTCTTTATTCTCGCGGGCAACAAGCCAAGAGGACATGGATTCTATCCATTTGGCGGCGCTGTGTGCCAGTGGCACACGTTTAGCACCGACCAAAGTAGAACGCAGACCTGCCGCGTGAGTAAGTACCCTTTGAGGCCAAATACCCCTAGCTCTGCTGCGATGAAGATTCGATGTCCCATAGCTTGCTGTGAGGTTTTGGCTTCTGCAGTACCACAGCTCCTCCATTGTACTTAAAAATAAGCATTCCTCCAAATCACGGCACCAACCGGATCCCTGCCAAATACCAAGGACAAACATAGACAAATCGTTTTGTAATCTTTCAAGTAGTTCCGTTACTTATGTTTCTCCATTAAATTTTTGACCGTGTCCTCATCTGTTTCCAATACCTCTGCGATCTCTTTCATCGATAATCCTTTTTGACATTTTTTCTGGATGAGGAGATACAGCAATTTTTCCTCTCCGGTCTTTTCTCCGGCTTTCCGCCCGCTTTTTTCTCCAGCTTTCCACCCTTCCTCAAAGGCTTGCTCCCGTTCCATTTTCATATGCTTTTCTTGATCATATTCAAAGATGCTCATATACTTCGCCTCCGCACGGTTTTTCAACAAGAACTCCTTTAATGCCGTACAGGCTTCCTTCAGTTTTTCGTTATAGCCCTTGTTAATGTTCAGCATCAGAGCACGCAGTTCCAACCCGGGAACCTCGGCATCATTTT
>DVFT01000112.1 GCA_018713105.1 Candidatus Limivivens merdigallinarum
TATTCCCGCGAGCAACGAGCCAAGCGGACATGCTTGCATGTCCATTTGGCGACTGCCGCGAGGGTCAAATACCCCGCAGCTCTGCTGCGCAGCAAGTTTGATGCCCCGTAGCTTGCTGCGGGGTTTTTGACTGTTTGAAAAACAGCATAGACAACGCAAGAATTTTGAAGATGGGAAGCAAATGAAAGATGGAGAACAAAAACTGGTCACAAATAGGTGATGAAATCAAAGATATGGTGGAATCTGCCGTGGAGTCTATGGATTTTAAAGCACTGAACGAATCTCTTACCAGAACCGTGGACGAGGCTCTCTCCAATGTGAACCGGACGCTGCAGAACAATATGAAGTCCTCAAAATTTCGTCCGGGATATGAGGTGCGCGCCAAGAAAAACAATCCTTTAAAGGAGCGGTTCCGGAATATCGGAGGCTTGTCCGGCACCGGGATTGTGTTTTCGGTGTTGGGGTACACGTTCAGCGTGCTTTTGGGAATCGGGATTTTTACAACGCTGACAGCTACAGGATTTACGGGATTTTTGAGAAGCGGCATTCTTGCCTCCGTGATCATGGCGCCTTTTTTTCTGGTCAGTGTGTTTCTGGCTTATAAGGGAAGCAGCATTCTAGGAAGGATCAAACGATTCCGAAAATATATGGAGGTCTTGAGGGAGCGGGAATACTGCGCTGTCGCGGAACTGGTGGATTCTGTGAATAAATCTTCGAAATTTGTGCTGAAGGATCTGAAACGGATGATCCGGGAGAGATACTTCCTCCATGGGCATCTGGATCATCAGGGAACGTGCCTGATGGTGACAGAACAGGCGTATGAGCAGTACAAACAGGCACAGCAGCAGCTTCAGGAACGCCAGAAGCTGGAAGAGATGGAACGTCAAAGGGAAAAGGCGTTCGGCAAGAAAGAGATTCCCAAGGAGGCGAAAGAGGTCATCGTGACGGGACGGCAGTATCTGAAAGCTATCCGGGAAAGTGATGAGCGGATCCCGGGCCAGGAGGTATCTGCTAAGATTGAAAGGCTGGAGAATGTGGTGGAGAAGATCTTCAATCGGGTGGAACAGCATCCTGAGCTGGTTGAGGATCTGGGGAAATTTATGGATTATTATCTGCCTACCACGGTGAAGCTGCTGAAAGCTTACGAGGAGCTGGACGCCCAGGAGGTCCAGGGGGAGAATATCACAGGTTCCAAGAGGGAGATTGAGCAGACCCTGGATACCATCGAGCAGGCGTTTGAGAACCTGCTGGACAGCTTTTTCGAGAAGGCTGCATGGGATATCTCATCGGATATCTCCGTTCTCCACAACATGTTCGCCCAGGAAGGGCTGACAGGGAACGATTTCGAGAAAATGCGAAGATAAAGCCGGAAAGATAGAATAGAAAAGATCAGAAAGAGAGGAAGAAGCATGAGTCTGGATTTGAAGGATTTGGAAGCAACACCGTCGCTTACATTGGATCCGCTGGGGGAGATGGAGCCGCCAAAGGCGCCGGAGCCTCCTAGGGAGCCGGAGGTGAAGCCGGATTTTGACGAGAGTATCCTGAGCGCTGAAGAAAGGAAGATGGTGGATGATTTTGCGGCGAAGATTGACCTAACCAATTCCAACGTCATCCTCCAGTACGGCGCAGGCGCACAGAAAAAAATGGCGGATTTCTCAGAGACGGCGCTGGAAAATGTAAAGACGAAGGACCTGGGTGAAGTGGGAGATATGCTGTCCAGCGTGGTGAGTGAGCTGAAAAGCTTTGACGCCACCGAGGAGGAGAAAGGGTTCTTCGGATTTTTTAAGAAAAATGTGGACAAGCTTGCCACCATGAAGGCGAAGTACGAGAAGGCGGAGGAAAATATCAACCGGATCGTAAAGGCGCTGGAAAATCATCAGATCACTCTGATGAAGGATGTGGCGATGCTGGACAAGCTCTATGGGCTTAACAAAACGTATTTCAAAGAATTGTCCATGTACATTATGGCAGGGAAGAAGAAGCTGGCAGAGGTCCGCGCCACCGAGCTTCCCCGGCTGATGAGTAAGGCAGAGATGAGCGGCCTTCCCGAGGATGCCCAGGAAGCCAAGGATATGGACAGCTTCTGCAACCGCTTTGAGAAGAAGATCCATGATCTGGAGCTGACCAGAATGATCTCCCTCCAGACAGCGCCCCAGATCCGTCTGATTCAGGAAAATGATACCCAGATGGTGGAGAAGATCCAGTCCACCATCGTCAATACGATCCCGCTGTGGAAAAGCCAGATGGTCCTGGCGTTGGGTGTGGAGCATTCCCGCCAGGCGGCAGTCGCCCAGAGAGAGGTCACGGATATGACCAATGAATTGCTGAGAAAGAATGCAGACACCCTGAAGATGGCTACCGTGGAGACTGCCAGAGAGAATGAGCGTGGAATCGTGGATATGGAGACCCTGAAGCATACCAACGAATCCTTGATCTCCACTCTGGACGAGGTGCTGAAGATCCAGCAGGAAGGCTCGGCAAAACGCAGGGCTGCGGAGGCTGAGATGCAGAGGATCGAGACACAGCTCAAACAGAAGCTGCTGGAGATCCGGAAATAAGAAACCAGGGATAAGGTCAGAGGCATCGGAAACCAAGTACACAGCCCGCATGACCTTTTGACACTTATATCATCATAATAGGAAGCCATAAAGTGCGGAAATGTAAGCCGGAACGTTATCGGGAGTCGGAGTGATTCAGGAGGAGCAGCTGCTCGATCTTGACGATATCCGTCAGCCCGAATAGCTTTCCGGCTTTGTTGAACCGGATCTTCTTCCGTGCCTTTCGGCAGAGGTCGCCAAGAAGGCTCTGTGGGATGTGGATGGGAGCGTCCGTGTTGGCATCCAGGTATGCCTTTTCTATATATTCTTCCGTGACAGGAAAGAGATTCTGGATCAGAAAAGCTCTTTTTTTTCCAAGGACGTATCCGAAGCTGATATTGTCGCAGAGCCGGTATTTCTGTAATGCATAGTGATATTGGAAATGATATTTGGAAATCTGGGAAGAGATGGGAACCATCCAGTAGAGGTTAGAAGAAGGAGATTTGAACAGACAGCAGCACGGGCGGCTGTGGGGACTTCCGTCATCGGAAGGCTTGTTGACCATGAGATTGCAGTCGGGGAACCGGCTGTAAAAGTCATCCTTAATGAAATATAGTGTACCGAAATGCATAAAGACTCTCCTGTGAATAGAAATGACTGTAGAAGGATTGCAGAATTGATGGTTGAAAAGATGATGTTTAAAAAGAAGATGCTACTATTATACACCTTGGAAGGGAAAAAGAAAGGAAATTGAGGATGTTTTTGGAAAAACGGCAGATTCGATAAAAAGACTGGAGCAGAGACAAGCGTTTTTCTGAGATAAAAAATTATTTTTGTGAAAAACAGATAAAAAGAGCTGCCAGAAAAAGATAATCCAAAATAGGGGCAGGTGCAATGCATGGATGCTGCACCTGCCCCTGGGCGTCTATGGCGCCAAATGGGATTATTTGGAGACGGTCACCTTCACAGCCTTGCTGTAAGCTCCATACAGCTTATTGCCGCTGTAGGTTCCGTAGGAGCGAACCTTTATATAATAGGTGCTGCCCTTGGACAGCCGGGTGATGGTCTTTTTGATGGTACGGTTGTTTGAAACGGTGATCTTTTTTATGTTTTTCTTGAAGGACTTGTCGGTGGAATAGCAGATCTGGTAGCCCTTTGCTGCAGAGGCTTTGTTCCATTTAAGCGTAATCTGTCCTGACTTTTGGTTTTTTGCATAGGTAACCTTCTGTTTCTTTGGCACGACCGTGACCGTGCAGGTGTATTTCTTCCCTTTGCAGGTGGCTGTGATGACAGCGCGTCCCGTACGTTTGCCGGATACCTTTCCCCTAGAGACAGCGGCGATGGAAGGCTTGCTGCTTTTCCATGTGACGGCTCCGGAAACTCCGGAAAGCCGAAGCTGTGTCGATCCGCCAACGGTTATCTGAGCTTTCGTTTTGTTGAGTTTTCCGGTGGCGGAAGCAGTTCCTTTTACCTTGACCTTGGCGGAAGCGCTGTAGGAGCCGTAGAGGAGCTGATTGCCATAGGAACCATAGGAGCGCACCTGGAAATAATAGGTCTTGCCTTTGGACAGCTTGGAGATGGTCTTTTTGTAAGTGCTGCTCTTTTTGACGGTGACGGTTTTCACGTTTTTCTTAAAACTCTTGTCCGTGGAGTAACGGATCTGGTAACCTTTTACGCCGGTCTGACGGTTCCACTTAAGCGTGACCTGTCCGGCTTGCTGGCTCTTGGAATAGGTGATTTTCTGCTTTTTGGGAACGACCGTGACCGTACAGGTATCGGATTTCCCCCCGGATACAGCGGTGATCGTGGCTTTTCCGGTCTTCTTGCCGGTGACTTTTCCGGAAGAGGATACCGTGGCTGCGGAAGGATTGCTGCTCTTCCAGGCAACCGTACCGGATGCGCCTGAGAGTTTAAGCTGTGTACTGCTCCCGACGGCAAGCTGTACAGTGGTCT
Source organism: Candidatus Limivivens merdigallinarum (assembly GCA_018713105.1). Classification (GTDB taxonomy): domain Bacteria; phylum Bacillota; class Clostridia; order Lachnospirales; family Lachnospiraceae; genus Limivivens; species Limivivens merdigallinarum. Next base: position 4,491 of record DVFT01000112.1, read on the forward strand.
TGTCAAGGCTCACGGGGCTGGGAGCAGGGGTGGTGCCAGAATGATCTCCGGATTGGTTATCTGCAGGCGGAACCGACGTTCCAGGATCAGAAGCAGGGGGCGTCGTCTGAGTGCCGTCCTTGATTGCGGTGATAGAAAGATCATAGTCTGCTGTGTAAAGCTTCAGGTCAGGATTGGCGGATTCTGCCGTTACATGGAGATAATAGGTTCCCGGTCCCACCAGGATGCTGCTGCTTTGCACCCTGGAAGTGGAAGTGTGATCCAGAGAGAGGAGAACCTTTTGGTTCGCGTCACAGATAGAAGCATGGACGATATCGGAAGCGATGCTTCGGAAAGAAAATTCCATGGAAATCTGATAATTGCCATCGACCTGGAAAGAATACCAATCCTCGTCGCCCAATTCATAGCCGATGATTTCTCCATTGGCATACATTACAGTGCTAAAATCGATCGCTGTCGCCTGTGCCGGCGTATTGTTCCATTCCTTTTCTACATCGACGAATTCCGAAGAAGTGTCGACAGAAATTCCGTATTCGGTGATCTCTCCGGCTGCGCAGTCGATGGAGACATAATAGGTGCCTTTCCCCAAGTTCATGGAGTTAAATCCGCTAAAGCCGATACCGCCCTCTTGGGCGATCAGCTTCAGGCTGCCGGAAGCGTCCTCCATATAGAAACTAACAGCCTGCCTTCTTACATATTCTCCGGGAACCATGACTTTCACCTGAGCACTGGTCGGCTCCGGCAGGACGAAGGAATACCAATCCACATCATCTGCATGGGAAGCGGTTCCTTCTAAGGTCGTGTTCAGGGGAAGCGGGGTGGCGGAATCGCGGGTGTCGTTGAACTCCGTTTCCGTAAAGATGTCCGCACGGGTGGATCCTGTGCAGGAAAACCACAAAAGTCCCAGCAGCAGGGCAAAACCCCCAAGTTTTAACTTTTTCATCTCAATGCTCCTTTCAGGTTGCTTTTGCTCAGTATATCATATACGCTGAAAGAGCGTCAATCTCCTTGAGGAACGCGACGGCATTGGCAGCTGACAAATGGACGGGGTTTTGTATCCGCTGGACTTGCTGCCCGCGGGAATCAAAAAAAGGCGCCGGGAATTTCCCGACGCCTGAATAGATCATACAATTATTTGCCGAAATATCTCTCTAGCAGACCCTGGAAAGCTTTGCCGTGACGAGCCTCATCTCTTGCCATCTCATGGACGGTGTCATGGATTGCATCCAGGTTCAGGGCTTTTGCACGTTTTGCAAGGTCGAATTTACCTGCGGTTGCGCCGTTCTCAGCAGCTACACGCATCTCCAGGTTCTTCTTGGTGCTGTCAGTTACGACTTCGCCCAGAAGCTCTGCGAATTTAGCAGCGTGCTCAGCTTCCTCGTAAGCTGCTTTCTCCCAGTAAAGACCGATTTCCGGATAGCCTTCTCTGTGAGCAACTCTTGCCATTGCCAGGTACATACCAACCTCAGAGCACTCGCCCTCGAAGTTTGCACGAAGGTCAGCCATGATGTCATCCGGAGAACCCTGTGCCACACCTACAACGTGCTCTGCAGCCCAGCTCATGCCTTCTGCCTGTTTGGTGAATTTCTCAGCCGGAGCTTTGCAGATTGGACAGGCTTCTGGTGCGCTCTCGCCCTCATAAACATAGCCACATACGTTACATACCCATTTTGCCATAATGATGATCTCCTTTTCTTATATAAATTTTTTTAGTAGCGGTTGTGTTAGTAAATCAGTAACGATTACTGATATTAATTTAGCACAATTTTTCTTCTGCGTCAAGGGGTTTGCAAAAAATAATTTTAATCAATGAAAATCTCAGGATTTTTGGATGCATTCATCGCAAATACCATAAAAGTGAGCGATATAATTTTGGATTTCACCCGGACAGGAGGCCTGGGCAGTGTCCATGATTGAGTCGATATTTTCCATTTCAAGATCCATGACTCTATGACATTTCGTACAGATAAAATGATGGTGGCGGGAGGTATTTCCGTCGAAGCGGTCGGCACCGCCCCCGGTACATATTTTCTGAATTTCGCCCAAGTCTGAAAGCAGAGCAAGATTCCGGTAAACGGTCCCGAGACTGATGTTTGGAAACTGCTCGCGGATGCCCAGATAAATGGTGTCTGCCGTAGGATGATCCTTGCGGTGCGCCAAAAACTCCTTGATACATTCGCGCTGTTTGCTGCGTTTCAGTGTTGCCATGCTTCATTCTCCTTTTTAAACACATATATTAGATAACAGTAACGATTATTAATATGATATAATAATATACGAAAAATTTTTTCTTGTCAATAAGTTTGTATAAATTGGAAAAAATCTGGTATACTAGTACAGCGTTCGACAAATAACTGGACCAATCGCGCAGAATGCTTTTTCGAGTGTGCGGGTCAAAAAACGCAGGCGTAGCGGGCTACGTCGAGGCTTTTTGACCCGTGCAATCGGGAAAGCAGGCAAGCGATTTGGTGTAGTTATTTGCGAAACGCTGTACTAGTGTTCTGACGACGCCCCGCGTATGAAAATTCGGGCAAGTGATTCATCAAAGAGGTACGGAGAGATTGGAGGTTTGGAAAAGCGTGGGAAAAATTTATGATATGGTTATTTTGGGAAGCGGTCCGGCAGGGCTTTCAGCAGCAATCTATGCACAGAGAGCTTGTCTTGATACGTTAGTGATTGAGAAGGAGTTCACTAGCGGAGGACAGATGGCCAGTACCTATGAAGTGGATAATTATCCGGGGCTTCCGGGTATGGGCGGCTTTGATATGGGAATGAAATTTCGGGAACATGCAGAGAAACTGGGGGCAAGCTTTGTCAATGCCGAGGTGGTATCCCTCCAGATGGAGAGGGAGATTAAAGTTGTCAGCACCATGGATGCCTGTTATAAGGCAAGGACTGTCGTGATTGCCACAGGAGCGCGTCACAGACTGCTTCAGGTTCCGGGGGAAGAAGAGCTGACAGGAATGGGAGTTTCCTATTGTGCCACATGCGACGGGGCTTTTTTCCGGGATAAGACTGTGGCTGTAGTGGGAGGGGGAGACGTTGCTATTGAGGATGCCGTCTTCCTGGCGCGGAGCTGCAAAAAGGTGTACCTCATTCATCGGCGGGATCAATTAAGAGGAGCCAGGAGCCTTCAGGAAAAACTGTTTTCTCTTCCAAATGTGGAGATAGTATGGAATACTGTGGTCACAAGGATCGAAGGGGAGGATCAAGTAGAGGCTGTAAAACTCCATAATAATATAGAAGGAACAGATTCTACACGGAATTTGGATGGGGTATTTATTGCAGTAGGTATTACACCGAATTCTTCAATTTTTAAGGAAATGTTAAGCAGAGATGAACTTGGTTATATTAAGGCAGATGAGGAGTGCCGGACCAATGTGGAAGGAATTTATGCTGCTGGAGATGTGAGAACCAAGAGTTTACGCCAGATTGTAACGGCAGTGGCGGACGGAGCTAATGCAGTCTATGCTGCTTCCGAATACCTAATGCGGCATTAAATATCTCTTCTGTTATATATTTGTAATGAATAGGCCGAAATTTAAAAATTATATGAAGGACTGTTGACAAATCTAAGTAGATTTGCTATGATAGCCCTGTAATAAATTTAATAATTTCGTAATAAGTCAAGCGAGTATATAAATGGAGGGATTATAAGTAATGAGAAAAGGAGTTTTGAAGGTTACAGCCTGTTGTATGGCGGGTCTGATAACGGTTTCCGGCAATGGTGTTCTGGCGCTGGCAGACGGTTTGGAGACTCCGTTGGCTGGATTCAGCCAGGAGTTAACCGAACAGCAGCAGAAGAAGAGTGAAGCCGGTGTAGTCAGCGTCGAACCTTCGGAATATGACACTCTTGCGATCGCGCAGGTGGATGAATATGTGAATATCCGCGACAGCGCCAGCACAGAGGGAAATATCGTAGGAAAGCTGTATAACAACTGCGCAGCCGAGATCCTCGGTGAGTCTGACGGATGGTATCTGATCCAGTCCGGCAGTGTGACCGGATATGTAAGCTCCGATTATTTTGTAACCGGCAGTGCGGCACAGGAGCTGTCCCAGCAGGTAGGTCAGGAGACCGCCACTGTAAATGAAGGGACAGAAACCTTGATGGTGCGTACCGACGCGAATTCAGATTCTGATGTAGTCTCCATGGTAGGAGATTCTGAGAAGCTGGAGGTTCTGGAGGATGCCGGCGATTGGGTGAAGGTAGCGGTAGATGACGATGTAGTGGGGTATGTTTCTAAGGAATATGTCACCACAGATACCGAATATAAGGAAGCAGAATCTGTAGAGGAAGCCCAGGCAAGATCAGCTGCCATCCAGTCCAAGCTGGATACTGCACAGCAGATGCAGGAAGCGGCATATGCAGCTATGAATGCAGCGGATGGAGCTGAGGCGGCATATGCGGCAGAGCAGGCAAATGCAGCTCTGGCAGAGGCACAGATGCTTGCCTCCGAACAGGAATACGATTATGAAGCACAGGATCTGGCAAACCAGATCGTTGAGGTTGCACAGGATACCACGGTAGCAGCTGTTTATGCCCAGGAAGCTGAGGACGAATATGAGAGAATTGCTGCGGAAGAAGCAGCAGCAGCGGCAGCCCAGGCGGCAGCAGAGGCTCAGGCAGCCGCAGATGCCCAGGCAGCCGCGGACGCAGCAGCGCAGGCTGAAGCAGACGCTCAGGCGGCAGCAGAGCAGCAGGCAGCAGACGCCCAGGCAGCCGCAGATGCGGCAGCCCAGGCATGGCAGGATGCTGTGGATGCGCAGGAGCAGGCGGATGCCAACTGGACGGAGGATGCTCAGGCAGTCGCGGATGCAGCAGCAGCGGCAGCCCAGCAGGCAGCAGCAGACGCCCAGGCAGCTCAGCAGGCGGCAGCGGAAGCTCAGGCTCAGGCAGACGCAGAGGCACAGGCTCAAGCAGAAGCACAGGCAGCAGCAGAACAGCAGCAGAGCACAGAGAGCTCCTCTGACGGAGTGACAGTGGACAGCGGTTCTTCGGACACCAGCTCCGAGGATACTTCCAGCAGCTCCAGTACCTCCAGCAGCCTGAGACAGCAGGTAGTCAATTTTGCACTGCAGTTTGTAGGCAATCCGTATGTATACGGCGGAACCAGCCTGACGAACGGAGCGGATTGCTCTGGCTTCACACAGTCCGTTATGGCAAACTTCGGAATCAGCATTCCGCGTACTGCGGCATCACAGTCCGGCGCCGGAACTCCGGTCAGCCTGGATTCAATCCAGCCGGGTGACCTGCTCTTCTACGAGGGAAGCGGCGGAATCGGTCATGTAAGTATGTATATTGGCAACGGTCAGGTTGTTCATGCAAGCAACCCGACCAACGGAATCATCGTATCCAGTATCGGATACCGCACACCGGTTAGTGCAAGAAGCTTCTTATAAAAAAATAGGTGTAAATTCCATCAGGCAATGTTTTTGATAAAAATAGAATCTATAAAGCCCGTCGGTCCTTCTCATTCCGGCGGGCTTTCTTCTTTCCCGTATTCATCCCGGATGAAGTCAAGAAGAGAAAATTCCTGAAAAATTTCCATGATAATAAATAGGGTGAGCGGTCCCAGAAGAACACCGGTAGGTCCGTAGATACACAAACCCAGGTAGACGACCAGGGCGATTACGATGGGATATACGCCGATCTTATCCCCCAGCAGCTTGGGCTCCAGATATTCCCGCAGAGTGTTGGTCACCAGAAAGATGGTGACATATCCGGCGGCGTGGATGAAATCCTTCTGGAAGCAGCAGACAAAAGCCCAGGGGAGAAATACCGTACCGGTTCCCAGAAAGGGCAGGGCATCCAAGAGCCCGATCAGGATTCCCAGGAGCAGGGCATAGGAATTTCCCGAAAGCCAAAGTCCTGCCACACAGATGAGTGTTACCAATAAAAGGATAAAGGATTGGGCTTTCAGCCATGCGCCTCCTAAAGAAAAAATGCGGGAGACGATACGGGAAAGATGAATGAAAGGACGATAATGGGACAGCTTTTCCCGGATGACGTCATAGTCCTTCATCAGCAGTGTGACGGCGATGAAGACGAGGAAGAGCATACCGGCACCCTGAAACAGATATCCCGCCCACTGCAGGGAATTGGAAAAAAGGCTCGGGATAAAGCGGATCTCAATATTTTCCTGAAAGGCGGAAATATTCCGGTCCACAAAGGCAAGGGTATCCTCAGAGCGGATGCCGAAGGTCTGCTCGATGATGATGGAGCAGGAGTCGAAGAAATGATACAGCTCCTCAATATACAGATCCAGGTTGGAGATGAAGCGCCGTATCTGTTCCAGAAGCTGGATCACCAGAAAATAGCAGCCTACGCCTAAGGCGCCTAGAAAGAGGGACAGCAGGAACAGCGTGATCCACTCTTTTTTTAACGGGATTTTTCTGCGGATGACCTCCGCTAAAGGGTTGAAAAGCCGGACGAGGATCCAGGCGATGAAGAAAGGCGCTATCAGACGGAGCAGATAGCGCATTCCAAGATATACGGACAGGATGGTGGCGGCGGCATAGATGATTCGTTTTTGTTTTTCCATGAGATCGCTCTCCTTCTATGCGGGTACAGTGAATCATAAATAACCAGCCATATTACCTGCATAGGAAGGAATCATCCTGCGTGATATCGCTGGCCATTTGTTTTTCACTGTACTATAGCAATCCAAGGAAATATCGCATCAAATCCAGTGCATCAGAACGCGAAATCCAGCGTCAGACAGCTTCGACGTGCCCCGGCACGCCATCAGCTGCCTTCCTTGTCTTTCACGTTCTGCTACACA